>NZ_CAWUDL010000128.1:0-9651 GCF_963920945.1 Anabaena sp. CCY 9402-a | reverse complement strand
CCTAAATTATATTGTATATTAATTTGTGTAATTAATTTTGTTTGATTACTTATAGTTTGTGGGCTAATTTCCTACGGGATATTTATGGTGACTTCCTCAATATCCCGTGGATAGCAGTGGCTGATGTGCTGCTTTCTGGTTTGTGCGAGGAAGTGGGACATGAATTATATGAGATGGATTTAGCTATCAGGAATCTGCTGGTAAAACATTTAAAGGAAGATAAAAGGTTTGGTCAAGCTAGGATAAATGAACTGTCCGATTTTTTGCTTGATTATATCCGGCAGCAGTTTCAGAGTGATGATTTTGATACTGAATTTGTCCAGTCTCAACGGTGGATAGCTTTAGCATACACGCGACCTCATGAAGTGGCTCGTGAAATAGCTTTAGCTTTCTCTCAATTGGATTTGCAAGATACAGCAGAAATGGTGCGACTGGCATCATTAACGGCAACAATTACTGAGCCATTAGCAGAATTTCAGCCTTTGTTGATTTATACTCGTGGGATGGCAAAGTTTGCCCGTGGTAATTTGGCAGATGCAAAGAAAGGCTCAGTTTGATCAACTGGTTGCAGGAGGAAAGCCAATACAGGTAGTTGGGGTAAGGTTGCCGATTCCTGAAGAAATGAGAACAAGTTTTATCAATGGCACTCCTGTTTCTAACAAGGAATTGACGTTACAAACTTTTCAATTTGAAGTGGTGAAGGTAAATACACACGGAAAAATCACCAACCGTAGCAATGAGGAAGCAAGATACTTTGCAAAAAACTTAGGGAATGGTGTCAGCTTAGATATGGTGCAGATACCAGGGGGAACATTTACAATGGGTTCACCAGCAGGAGAAGCGCAACGAGACTCAGATGAAAGTCCCCAGAGACAGGTGATAGTTCCCGGCTTCTTCATGGGGAAATATGAAATCACCCAGGAACAGTATCAAGCCATCATGGGGATAAATCCTTCCAACTTCAAAGGAGAGAAAAGACCTGTAGAAAGAGTCAGTTGGGATGATGCGGTAGAATTTTGTGAGAAATTGAGCCAGAAGACAGGAAAAACCTACAGGCTACCCAGCGAGGCGGAATGGGAATACGCCTGTCGTGCACAACCACACCGTTTTATTTTGGGGAAACCATCACCCCAGATTTAGTTAATTACAACGGTAACTATCCCTACGGTTCTGCACCCAAAGGTAAATACAGTTTTTTGTGTGCGATCGCCAATCAACACAAAATATTTTCCTCAACCATAGCGATCGCCCGATTGTCGAAACTATCACATCCAGAAGCTAAAGAGCAATTCTCCCAAGAATTAGTGTCAATTTATACTATTTTAATTTTCTTTAGTCGATATACTCATGAGTAGGTTCTACCTGGGAAATGTGAAGTGGCTTTGCCACTTCTTTTTATGTGTACAGTTGCTTAAGATATAAATGAAAAGTGCTGACTAAAAAAAACTACTCATCACTCACTACTCAGCAAGGGCTAACGCCCTGCTACCGCTAACAGCACTCATCACTCCCCACTCAATCATTAGTCATAGTATCCCGCCATTTTTCTTGATTTTCTTTGATCTCTGCTTCAGGCGATCGCGCTAATAGCCAAGTCTTCCATCGTAAGGGTTTTTGCCTTTCTATGTGACTAATTAACTGCATGATAGACAAATCAGCTTTGATGGGAGTTTTTAAATCGAAGTTAATCGTCCGTAAAATTTCAGCATCATCCTCGATAAAGTGCTGAATCATCAGATTAGTCAGCCACAGAACAAAGCGATTTAATAACCATCCCCCAAATCCCTGACGTTTCTTAGTTAAAAATATAGTCTGAATCTGAGATTTACCATCATCAAGCATCCGTATGCTAAACATGATGTATAAATGCAGTACATCTGGCCCTACAGTTATTGTGAAGGTGCTGCCATACCAATAGGAAATACTATAAATATTATTTTGATGTAGAGGACGCAGCAATTTAAACAATCTCTTATCTTTATTGCTATCGCTATGTTTAGTAAAAATAATAGCATTTTGACTTAATTCCTGCCTTTCAAAAGCAATATCTAACGGTAGTTTATGAACAGTAAGAAAGTGTTGAACGTCAATGGAATTAATCATGACTACATGAGGATGACAGTTCATTACCAACCGAGAACCGAGAACACTTTCACACTCATGAAACTCTAACTCTGGGACAAAAGGTATAGGTTGTCTGGGGCTTTCGCCAGTCCAGACCCAAATTAATCCGTATTTTTCAACTGTAGGCCAAGTTTTTAACTTTAAGGGGAGAGGTTCTTCTAAACAGGGGATTTCTACACATATTCCCTGATTGTTAAACTTCCAATGGTGAAAAGCACAACGTATATCATTACCTTCTATTGTGCCTTCTGCCAAGTCAGCACCCATATGTGGGCAGTAGGCATCAACAATCACTGCTTGTCTGTCTTCACCACGATAAATTACTATTTTTCTTCCTAAAATTGTCATAGGTTTTACTTCACCTATAAGTAAGTTTTTAGAAGGTATTACCCAATACCATCCTTCAATGAAACGTTCGAGATTATTGAAGGTTTTGGGTTTGCGAATTGGTTGAAGAGACTGAGAATTATCATCCATTTTTAATGTTTCACTGATGAGTGAAGCGGTTGCTCTACAGATAACATGAGGATTTGTTAAAAACAGTTATTTTGAGTACGATCAGAACCCCGCTTTATTAAAGAAAGCAGGGTTATTGACATTAGTGACAAGTTCAGGAAGGAAATTGTCAAGGGTAGTATTTGCATGAGTCAAAATAGTGAAAAACTCAGGATAGACAAGTAATTGAGCGATTTTGACCAGCCATGACTATGAGCCGAAAAACCAATCGAGACCATGCGAAAAAAAACAAAAACCAATGGTAAAAGATGAAGTAATTGCAGAGCAACTCTCAACATTACTGACACCAGCCATTACAAATCAAGAAAATTACTACCAAAAATACTGAAGCTTGTTGCTCCTTCGCCATCAAAAGCAGATAGTGCATAAAAACATCTGTCTAACGTATGTAGTCAGTGAGAGAAATCAAATTCAGAACATAGAAGGAAAAGATTAACAAAAAGATGATTCTGAGAGTTTAGTCAAGGATTTAATGAAATGCAGACTTTATTAGGCTTACACAGAACCAGTACAGAGCTAGAGTTAAAAGTGCAAGAGCTTTTGGCTGAGTTAAGTACCGTTAACGAGCAATTGTGCTGTGAAGAAGATTTGCACCAGCGAACACAGACAGAAATTGAAAAGTCTTTTTCTATACTTCAAGCAACTCTAGAGGCCACTGCTGAAGGTATTATTGCTATCAGGTTTCTCACCTCATGTACTGATACTGCAACGTCCTCCATCCCAAACTCAATCTTGCCGTCCGTACCCAAACTCAAAAAAGTCTTCGACTTCATTGAAGCTAATTATCATCAGCCGATTACCCTCTATGACGTAGCACAAGCAGCCGGTTACTCTCCAACTTACTTAACCAACCTAGTGAGATGCCAAACAGGACAAACAGTATACAAATGGATTGTCCAACGCCGGATGGCACAGGCACACTCCTTGCTTGTAAATACTGACCAACCTGTAAATCAAATTGCTGCGGCAGTAGGCTATCCAGATCCAGGTCATTTCATCCGCCAATTTCGGAAGATCCACAGTACAACTCCAAAAATGTGGAGAAATATGCATCGCAGTTAGATTAGTATTCAGCAACATTAAGAATGTCCTACTTCAGCGCAAAATTTTCCATTGAAATAGGTGGTGGCAACACTTAAGCTGAATACTTTAATGCATATATTGTTGACCTAAGCGATCGCTCCTAGTAGGGTTATTTAGCGTTGCATACACATTAGCTTACTTTGTAATAATTTTTATGTTTAGAGAAGTATGGGACGTTGTACGTAGCTACACAAAAACTTTCTGCCGTTCTCTACCATTTTTAGGGAAAGCAGCACCCAGAGAAACAGTCTTGATGGTGGCTGCGGTGATGTTGCAGGGAATAGTTCCCGCCATCAGCGTTTGGATTACCAAGCAAGTGGTAGATACAGTAGCAATAGCCTTAAACGAAGGTAAGGAAATTAGCGTTGTACTTATTGCTAGCTTGGTAGCAGCATGGGTGGGGGCTTTGCTGCTAGAAGCTCTCCTGCGACCTTGGATGTCCGCAATTCAGGGAAATTTGGGCGAAAAGCTAACAGCTCACATTAACTTGCTATTGATGCGTAAAGCTGACACTTTTCCTGACTTGAACCGTTTTGAAGACCAAAAGTTTTATGACGAGCTACGGCTGCTCCAAGAACAAGTCAAATACCAGCCAATGAGTTTTATTGGCAATTTGGCTCAGGGAGGCAGTAGTTTGTTCACCTTGGTAACTATGGTGGTGCTGCTATTGCCACTTGGGTTTTGGATTCCGTTTGTAATTATTATTACAACCATCCCTCAGATATATGTTTCCTTCCAGTATGAAATGATCATTTGGGGAGCTATGTATGAGAAAAGTCCAGAAGCTCGGCGGATGCAATACTATTCGTCAGTCATGCTTACTGATACCTACGCCAAAGAAGTACGCTTGTTTGGGCTTGGTTCCTTGTTTATTAATCGATATGTCAAAGAATTTCAGTCTTTGCATCAAACTATGCGCCATTTGCGGGGTAAACAAGCTTTTTGGGCGGCGCGTTTGTCTGTAATGACTGCTTTGGGGAATGGCTTTGCCTTTTATTGGGTGGTGCAGCAAGCTTTTAGAGGAGAAATTAGTCCAGGAAGTGTACTTCTTTTCGTACAATCACTAGCTTACCTCCAACAGAATCTCGAACAGTGTATTGCTGTCTCCTTAACTACCTTTGAAACTCTACTATATATGCAGCAGTTTTTTGGGTTCATAGAAAGCCAAGCAATCATGCCTGTGTGCATTCCTGGTCAACCAGTACCTGCTCTCATGCGATCCGGCATCACCTTTGACAAGGTACACTTTTGCTATCCAGATCATCGGTCAGCTGTGGTAGATGTTTCCTTTTCTTTGAAACCTGGAGAAACCGTAGCTTTGGTAGGGGAAAATGGGGCAGGTAAGACCACGCTAGTAAAGCTGCTGACACGTTTATACGACCCTACAGAGGGAGCTATTTTGGTCGATGGTGTGGACTTGAGGGAATTAAACTTGGATGGATGGCGACAGAATATTGCTGCGGTGTTTCAAGATTTTAGCCGCTATGCACTCACCTTGGGAGAGAACGTTGCTTTGGGAGATATTGCCGCACTGGATGACTCAGAATGCTTCAGGCGGGCAATTAAAAAAGCTGGTATTGCTGAACTGGTTGAAAAGTTTCCTCAAGCAGAGTTAACTCCTTTAGGCAAGCAATTTGGGGGGACAGAACTTTCTGGAGGAGAGTGGCAAAAGTTAGCGATCGCCCGCGCTTTCATGCGAGAAAAAGCCCAACTACTAATCCTTGACGAGCCTACTGCGGCCCTTGACCCCCGTAGCGAATATGAGGTCTACCGCCGCTTTGTGGAACTAGCTCAAGGTAAGACAACACTTTTAATTACCCACCGCCTGGCTTCAGTACGCATGGCTGACCGCATCTTAGTTTTGAAGGGTGGACGGCTGATTGAACAAGGAACTCATGAGGAACTTTTGCGACATGGCGGCGAGTACGCCACGCTTTGGAATATGCAAGCCCAGCAATATAGTGTTCAAACAATTTGATGTAACTTTTTGCCTCTGATCTCGACTTAATTCAATTCAGCAGAGTCAACCTGATTACAGCAGCATATAGAGACCTTACTGTACGGTTTCTATATGCTGCTTTTAGTATTTTTTCTACTTACAGGATACCGTTACAAAGCCCTTTGGGCTAGGGTATAGGGAATGGGCAACACTTTTCTGCGTTCCCTGCGGGACGCTTAGGCGAACGACAAGCTCAGTGCATCGCAGGCAACAGGGAAAGAAAACTTTAGTTCTGGGTTTGAAGCTCAGTTTAAATAATTATTTTTTTCGAGATATAAAATACGTTCGCACAGCGTCCTGCAGAAAAGAGAAAAGAATTCCTTATTTCAATCTCACTTCTTCAGGAGTGGTTTCCCTGTTCCCTTTGAAGTGGACTTTCTTAATTTACATAAATCCTCTCAATATGACCGAATAAATATCCTATTTAATCATAATAATTTCCATTGATACTATGTTTATAAAGCTTTAAATTAATAGTGTGGTTGATAAATTCAACCATACAAAAAACACAAAAATTCTGGAGATTTTTTAAATGAAAACTACAAATGTCACCAAGAAGGAATACTCTAAGCCTCAATTCATTGACATGGGTAATGCTGTTACAGCAACATTAGGTACTATTTGGTGGAAAAGAGATGAGTTATTCGGTCGCAGATTAATTCCGTAATCTGTGCTTCTAAAGCTTTAATAAATTCAACCACACAAAAAACACAAAAATTCTGGAGATTTTTCAAATGAAAACTACAAATGTCACCAAGAAGGAATACTCTAAGCCTCAATTCATTGACATGGGTAATGCTGTTACAGCAACATTAGGTACTATTTGGTGGAAAAGAGATGGCTTATTCGGTCGCAGATTAATTCCGTAATCTGTAGCCACTAAATTGTGGCAGTAATTTGACAAATATTAGGGTGAAAACAAGAGTTAATCATATTTGGCTTAAATTCACCCTTTTCTTAAATAAGATGCTTAAAATTGCTGAATTTACGATATCACCAACCTACAAAAATGATAATCAACTTTCAAGATTAAGCTCTTTGATTTTCTGAACTAACTGGTGAAATTTAATAATCAAACAACATAGAAAAATTATGAAACGTTGGTTTTGTGGCTTTGTTCCAGAAAGTGTTAGTTCTCTAGCAACTCTTCCGAATCCCATTGATGGTGAATTACTTTGGAAAACGTCAAGTTCTCTTTGGGTTTGTGGCTCTTGGAAAAAACAGCAAATTATCACGCTGTTTGAAGGTTCTGTGCGGTTAGCTATTATTGGTACTTGCCTTGCACCTCATGAAACTTTGGCTCAATTTTTCCGTAATGCTGTCAAAGCAAATGAGTATAGTCAACTCATGAGATTGCCAGGTAGTTATAACCTGATTGTTCAAGATGATGCCGATACATATGTATTTGTAGATGCGGCTGGCATTAAGTCTGCATTTTATACGATTTATAATTCTTGTATAGTTTACTCTTCACTGGCGATACCTTTAAAACAACTACTTAAGGCAGAAGTAGATAAGTCTTGGCTTGCCACTTATCTCTCAGGTATGGTGACACTCAGCTTAGTACAGAATCGCACTCCCTTCTGTCACGTACAACCTATTCCCCCTGGGCATTATTTACACATTTCAAAGGGGAAACCAATATGTAAACGGTATTGGTATGGAACACAAAAATACAAAAGTTTTTCTGAAGCAGCCGAACAGTTGCGTGAAGAGTTGCTAACATCTGTGGAAGGGCGAGTTGGTTTATATGGCAATATAACTAGCGACTTGAGCGGTGGGTTTGATTCAACCACTTTAGCTCTAATAGCTGCAAAAACTTTAGCAAAGCAGGATAAAAAGTTATACACAGTAACTAATAAAACTGTTAGTGCTACCCAATCGTCAGATGTAGAATATGCCCAGCACGCAGCTAGTCTTTATTCAAATCTAAATGCCTTAATGATTGAGGGTGATGAAATTCCTACTGAGTATAGTAACTTAGAATTAGTACCTCTAACAGATGCACCAAGTCCAGTATCTTTAGCCACAGCACAAATCCTGCACAGGAGCAAAATTATCAGTTCCTTAAGTTCTCAACTTCATATGGATGGAGACGGTGGAGATGCAGTGCTTTCAGGTTGTTATTCTTATTGTGTGGATCTGTTAAGACAGGCACGAATAAGAAAATTTTTTCACCATGTTTATGGGTGGTCTCGACTCGGAAATTTTTCACCATTTACTCTAATGAGTAAGGTTATAAAGCACAATTTTACTTCCTATCAAGACTGGTTATTTGAAGGAGCAAGAAAACTAAAGACTGGAGATTTAGCACTTCAAGCATTTAAGCTCAAGCAGCCTATTGATCAAATTCTAGGATGGGATTTACTTCCTGAGATTGCTAGTTGGCATTCAAATGATTCTGTCAACTTAGTTTTAGATGAACTACAAAAATGGGCACAAATCGCAACACCTTTTGCAGATTCTGTGGGTGAACATCAATTTATATCCATACTTCAATTAAATGGATTAAATGCCAGAATTGGACACCAGTTGTATGAAATTTATGATGTTAATTTAGAATCACCTTATCTTGATACTCTAGTTATAGATGCTTGTCTCTCTGCAAACCCAGAAGAACGAATTAGCCCATTTATATATAAACCACTATTACCTAAAGCACTTCACCGAGATTTGCCACAGAGTATTTTTGCCCGTAATACAAAAGGGGATTATACAACTGATGAATTCATTGGTTTGCGAGAAAATAGGAACATTATTAAAGAAATATTCCAAGGTTCTTTATTAGCTGATATGGGGCTAATAAAAATAAGAGAATTAGAAAATGCTATGCAACATTTCAACATGGGATTTTTTGGGAATTCACCGCTTTTTACTCAAACCCTATCGCTTGAACTCTGGTTGCGTCGCTTGGAAAAGGATCATAGAAGTTTCTGGGTAGAAGAGAATTAGCAGAGATCACTGTAAATAGAAGAATAAAAGTTACGCTTTGATTTGGGCAATAGTTCTATTAGATAGGAAGGTAAATGATGGAAAAATTACACGTTCCAGTATATGTTTCCACGACTTTTTTTGAAGAAAGTGCAATTTTATTAGATTCTCAAAAAAATCGTTACTACACTTTGAATGATAGTGCGGCTGAATTTTGGAAGTTACTAACAAAATTAGGTTCATTTGAAGAGGCAATAGAAGAGCTTTCATATTTATATGAAGGTTACTCAGATGATTTTAAAAAAGATATGGAGTTTCTTGTGAACGATTTTATGAAAGCAGGACTACTTGAAACAGGGACAAATATTTATTAATATTTACTTTCCTTTGGTTTTAATAATGTTAATTCTTCAACCAAAGGAAAGTAAATATGATGCTGTCTACTGCGGAAAAATTTGACTTTATAAGTTTTTAAATTGAGGAAAGTATTATGGACGATCAAGTGTCATTAACAACTATAGATATAAACTTGAGTTGTAAAGACCGTTTAATAGGTTTATTGACTGTCATAGTTGCATACATAGCTGTACGTTGTCTAAGCTTGTTCAGAATTTGTAAAATTCTCAGGCCAATGAAGGGTCATTGTTCACGGGAAATAACAACTCATGAAGCTGATATTGCTTGGGCAGCAGTGCGTAAATCCAACTTATTTTTATTGGGAAGAGTAGCATGTTTAGAATTATCTTTGGCATTTATGCTTTTCGCTCTAACTAAAGGTCTATCGTCAACTTGGTGTGTAGGTGTGGCTACTGAACCAATTGGAGCACATTCATGGGTAGAAGTTGCTGGTAAACCTTTCCGTGAAGTGAATAATTTTGAACATCGTTTTAGAAAATTGCTGACGGTATAAACAGGGCTTTGCTTTTTGAGAGTTTTAACTATTTTAGGACTTACGCATTGACAAAAAACATCATCTATAGAACCTAGGGATGCTAGAT
>NZ_CAWUDL010000127.1:0-9679 GCF_963920945.1 Anabaena sp. CCY 9402-a | reverse complement strand
ACGAATCACGAATCACGAATCACGAATCACGAATCACGAATCACGAATCACGAATTACGAATTAATTAAATTTGTTCCACACTCAACCCCGACGCAATAACAGCCTGCTGACACAATTCTAAAGACGGATCACCGGCTATCACCCGTCGCTGCAAACGATGAGCGATCGCGATCATATCTGCTTGTGGCAGCCAGGGCAATACTACCAACTCTCCAGGCTGAGAAAACATCGTAATTAATTGCTCTAAAGTAGTTGCTTGCAAATCAGCAGGTTCGAGAACAATCAATGTTTTTGCTTCCTCAATTAGCCACTCGTGATCCCAATCATCCTCTGTCACAGCCACTGCTAAAGCAATGGGAGGGATGTTAGTAAAAAACTCTGGTGAGGCTGTGTCACCATGAAATATCAAATGCTGTTTACCTAAGCGCATCCACTTCCTGTTACTAACTTCGGGAGTAGTTGCTGGTATCTGTGGCGCGGTTATCGGTACTTCAACTATAGAGTTATTAACATCATCAGAATTGCTTTTATCTATAGAGTTAGGTATGATAGCGATGATTTCTGATGTAGTAGCCAGAGGTAATTCTGGTTGCTCTGCTACGTTTTCTTGTTGATGTTTAATAGTTTGGACTAATTCTTTATGGGTGATGCGTTTACCTGTTTTAGCTTCTTCTATGTACTGTTCCCGCAGATTCTGAGGTGTCGAAGGTGCAGCCAGGAGATAAAGAGCCGAGGTAGCAATGTCAATTTGTGCAAGATTTGCACGATTCCCAAAGGTTTCGTAGACATTAATAAAATTATAAGCCGTGCGACGACTCCAACCAAATTCGGCTTTCAGCCAGGTATCAAAATGGCCATGCTTAAGTTGAGCGCGTACTTCTGCCAAACTTTGTCCAATCTCCCAAATATCTTGGGCTGTCCGGCGTAACTGCTCTCTAATCTCGCTGGTACGTTGCTCAACTAGCGATCGCTGCTCTGGAGTGAGAATGCCATAATCAAAACTAGTCACAATATTCTCTTTCGGATGCTTACGCTTTGAATTAATCATAGTTATGGGTTTCTAAATCCATTGAGCAAAGAATTCAGCTACCTGAGATCGCTGATAGGACAACAAATGGCGAGGTTATTTTACTCAGTTATTATGTATAATCCCTATGTTAGTAAACACACTATATATTTAATTCTAGTGGAAAATGGGAAATTTATTAAACTGAGACTGACAAATACTTTATCTTTAACCTGGTAATGCCTATTACGCATTCACTTTCAGGTAGCTGGAGCTATTCTAACGGTTTTAATATTAAACTCCCATACGAAAGATTACGTAATTTAAATATTTGATATATTTTTTGCCAAATATTGCGGTCAGCATTGTCAGTAAATGTCGTGATATTGCTGTTATCTCAAGTAACAACAAAAATACTTGACAAAGTATCCCATTTATTGATTTATTGAGAATAATTACTAAAAGACTTAAGTGGTTGGTAAAAATGGTGATGTGTATTTTGTGGTATCAGGGGTGGATATATTTTGGTGAATGTCTCTAACCTAGACGCAGGCTTGATTTTCCATCTGTGATCGCTGAGTTAAAAGGCACTGTAATGAATACGTGCAGAAATAATATTTTCACTATCTGAAGCCATGCGAGCTAATTTATGAAAACTCCGTTGCTACCGTCGGTAAATAGTTCCTTGTTAGAAGTTGACCATATTTTTATCTGTGTTGAGACAGCACCGTCACTAGAGTTCTTTGCTAAACAGGGAATAACTGTTGCTAACACTCCTGTCAAACAACCAGATAGAGGTACAGCCTCGCATATTATTTTTTTTGACAATTTTTATCTAGAACTTGTTTGGATTGAAGATGAAGTTGCTGCGGAAATTTATGCCGTCCGCACAGGGATAGATTTTTTGGCGCGATGCTTACGACGGACTGCACCCAAACACTTTTATGATCCGAAAATTTCTCCCTTTGGGATTGCGCTACGTCAGCAATCTCAGACAAAACGTTCCCTAGACGAGTATGAATTTAGCTATTCGCCACCAGGACGATCAGAATTATTATTAAGTTTTTCCAGTGATAATTTAGTAACTCCAACAGAACCCCTATGTTTTGTCATTCCTGATGCGATCGCTTTACCCAGACTCAAAAGAAACTTTCCTAACTTGCAACATCAGTGGATGTCTCATGCTTTAGGGTTGAAAAAGATGACAGGGATCGAGATTAATGCTGCTTGTGGGAATACTTTAACTCAACCTCTAGCACTGTTATCCCAAGACGGAGTAGTACAAATTGACTCTGGTTGTCCATCTATCCAGTTGACTTTTGATAATCGCGTGCAGAGAGGTGTGATAGATGCGCGAAAAATAGATATTCCTCTGGTGTTAAAGTTTTAGGCACAAAAATCTCATGGGATTGGGGAATCGTCAAATCTGGCAGCAATTTTGGCAAATTATTCAACTATACTGGTTATCTTGTTGGCGTGGCGGTGCGATCGCCCATTTAATCATGCTGGTGATTTTATCCTTGGGAAGTAGTTATTTCATCATTTTTGAGATTCTCCAACGCGGGGAACTGACTTCTTCCTTAGCAGCGCAGAACTTTAATCGGTTCTACCAGACATTTTGGTTTTTTAGTGCTGTTGTGATTATTAATATTGTATTCATATCTCTCAAAAACTATATGCAAGCCAAAATCAGCCTTGATTGGCGCAAATGGCTGACATCTCACTATTTCCAGCAATATTTTGCCCAACAATCCTTTTATCATTTACAGGTTAACTCTGCGGTTGATAATCCAGATCAGCGTTTAGCAGAAGATATCAAAAATGTCACCCAAAGATTGGTAGCACTATTTGTAATTATTCTAGATTCTTTAGTACAGCTAATGGGTTTTATTGGGGTGCTGTGGTTCATTTCCCCTATTTTGATGTACTCTTTGGTGACTTATGCTGTCGTCGGTACAGTGATGACAACGCTGGTGTTTGGGAAAGTTTTAGTCGGGATTAATTTAGAGCAGATCAAGCGGGAGGCAGATTTTCGCTATGGTTTAGTCAGAGTCAGAGAAAATGCGGAGGCGATCGCATTTTACAACGGACAAACCCAGGAATCACAACAACTCAAACAGAGATTTAGTCAAGTATTCGCCAATATCAAACGTTTAATTACCTGGCAATTTCGGCTGAATGCCTTTCAAAATGGGTATCAGTTTCTCACCTTCATCTTACCCTTTTTGATTTTAGCCCCCCGAATTTTCTCTCGCGAACTAGAAATAGGTGCAGTCACCCAATCCCAAGCCGCCTTTGAGCGAGTCGGGTTAGCACTGGGATTAATTATTACGCAATTTAATCAAATCAGTGCCTTAGTTGCAGGAGTTGAGCGACTCACAGAAATATCTAATATTATGGAAAGAGAACCACAAGCAGAAATTCAGCTTGTGGAAAACACACAGATAATTATCAAAAATTTAACACTAGAGCTTCCCCAGAAAGCCAACTTAATTCAAGATTTATCTCTCACAGTCAAACCAGGAGAATCATTAATCATTGTGGGGGAGAGTGGCGTAGGGAAGACATCTTTATTGCGAGCGATCGCAGGACTATGGTTACATGGAGAAGGCGTAATTGAGCGTCCAGCAAATGATAATTTGTTATTTCTCCCCCAACGTCCCTACATCACCTGGGGAAACCTGCGACAACAATTAACCTACCCCCAAACAGCAACTAACATTCCCCACGAAATCCTGCTAAAAGTCCTCCAACAAGTACACTTACCCGACTTAGCCGAACGCCACGGAGGCTTAGACACTGTAATTGATTGGTCAAGAGAATTATCATTAGGAGAACAACAAAGACTAGCCTTTGCCAGATTGCTCCTAATTCAACCAAAATACGCCATTTTAGACGAATCAACCAGTGCGCTAGATGAAGAAACAGAAGCCAGCTTATATCAACAACTGCAACAAACATCAGTCACCTATATCAGCGTCGGACACCGCAGCACACTATTAAACCATCATCAACTAGTTTTAGAACTAACACAAAAAAACTGCCAACTATTACCCACAGATAATTATCATCTTTCCTCAAACCCTCCGCGCCCCTCCGCGTAAACCTCTGCGCCCCTCTGCGTTTAAACACCCCCTAATCAGCAACCCCAGAACCTTCAGGCAGTTTATGATCAGGGATTAAGTCTTCTACTTTCCGCAAAGTACGCCAGCTATACCCAAATACCCCTACTAATACTGTGCAGATAGTCATACTGACAAATAGTAAAGTAATACCTGAACCCGTCCCAGTCCCAAAGATGTTGCCGAAAATCGGGGCTAAACTGCCTGTGGGACTCATGGCTGGTTCAAATACTCGATCTGCAAGGAAGCCAGCAATTAAGGGAGTGATGGCAGCTACTGTCACGCCTATGAGTTGATCGGCGGCTAGGACTCGTCCTTGTAAGCCTGGGGGAATTTTGGTATACCAAATGGCGTTACTGGAACTGTAGAACAGGGGAATGAGTGTGGATGAGAGAAAATGCGCTCCCATCCAGACTGGTAATGTTTGCCCCAGTCCGAGAAAGGTTCTGAAAATACCGTGTCCGATGAAACCGAGTAACATTCCGTGTATGCGGCGATGGAAGCCTCCCCAAATACCTAGGGTTAATGCCCCAATGACACCACCAATACCCGCAGCACTTGTGACAGTACCGAGAATTTGTGAATCGCCACCTGTACGGGCAAGAATCATCGGGCTGTAGAGGACTTTACTGATATCGTTGGGGATGGCAAATAATGTGAAGGCGATCGCCATCGCTGTTAATGATGGATTTGCCCAAATATAGCGAAATCCAAACGTTAATTTCTTCCATAAATTCTCAGTATTCTCACTGTGAGATTTATCAACAGCAGGCTGAGGAATTTTGACGATAAGTAATGTGAGGAAAGCCGCCGCAAAAGTTGTCAAATCAATCCCGAAAATAGCCTGCATCCCCAGACGGGGATAGATAAACCCGGCTAAGGCAGGAGCAAAAATTGCTGCACTGTAGTTCACCGCAGAACCTAAGCTTTCCGCACGGGTGAATTGTGCTTTGGGAACTAATAAGGAAATGGAGGCAGAATAGGCAAGGACTTGCAATTGTCCAAAGCCACCGTAAAGCATGACAATTATATATAAATGCCATACCTGTAATTGTTGGCTGAGGTAGAGGATTGCGATCGCTAGGGTACACAGTACAGCGACAACTTCCGCCAAAATCATCAGGAAGCGACGATTAAACCTATCTACCGCAATACCGGCAAAGGTGGTAATCAGGATTTTTGGCAGTTGGGCGAAGAAGCCCACTAATGCCAAAGCTGTTGCCGAACCAGTTTTGTCCCATACCCAAATTGTGAGGGCAAAAACTGTCATAAAACTGCCGATGGTAGATACTATCTGTCCTAGCCAGATGATCAAAAAGGTTCGCATTATGGCAATGTGTTTAGTTTTCGGCGTTGCTGATTAGGGGGATTTTGTTTCACGCAGAGGAGGACACTTGCGTGGGCGGCTTTGCCGACTTGAGCAAAGTGTCCGTCACGCAGAGGCGCAGAGGTGCAGAGAGGAAGAGGTTTAAAATTCAACGGAGATGCTACCGGTTAAGGTGAAGGGCGCACCTGGAACTACACGCACAATGTCTCGCGCACCTTCGTAGTAATTTTCATCAAATAGGTTTTGGATGTTGATGGCGGCGCGGAATTTGTCACGACGATAGAAGATGGAAGCATCTGTACGCCAGTAACTAGGTAAGGTGAATGTGTTGCGTAAGTCCCCTTGGCGTTCTCCTTGCGTGAAGACACCTAAACCGAATCCTAAACCTTTGAGGCTTCCTGATTGCAGTTCGTAGGTACTCCACAAACCTAAAGCGTTTCTAGGAACGTTTTGTAATTGCTTGCCATCAAATTCTGGGCGGCTATCTTCGGTAATTTCTGTGTCTGTATAGGCGTAACTTGCTGTCAAGTTCCAACCAGGGAGAATTTCACCGACTACGTCTAATTCTATACCTTGGCTGCGTTGTTTGCCGATTTGGATTTGGGAGAGGGGTTCGCTTAATCCTTGGGCTGCAACATTGGTACGTTCTAAATTGTAAAATGCTAGGGTGGTGGAGAGGCGATCGCCTAATAAATTTGCCTTCACCCCAATTTCATACTGAGTTCCCCGTTCTGGTTCAAAGGGTTCGCCAATAATTGTTTCTCCCGTTTCTTGATTTACCAAAATCCGCGTTCTACCAACAACGGGGGTAAATGATCTGCTGTAGCTAGCATACAGGGAAAGATTTTCACTAGGCTTGACAACAATACCAACACGGGGACTAAAAACTGTATCGTTACGTTCAAAACTTTCTTCTGAAGACAGCAAATCTTCATATTTTTGGTTAGCAAAATCCAAACGTCCACCCAAAACTAAAATAATATTCTTCGATAGAGAAATTTGGTCTTGAGCATAAATACCAACAGAATTTTTGCGCGTATTGGTATTACCAAAGGGAATAGCAAATGATGACACACTCTCAGGTCGATAAACGGGATTGAAAATATCAATGTCTCTGATTTGTCTAAAATCCAGTCTATCTTTTACCTGTTCTCTAGAAACTTCGACACCAAACAACAAGCTATGTTCAATACTGCCTGTTTTCAGCTTACCTAAGAGACTATTATTAAAAGTTAAACTAGTTGTACTCGAAGGGTTTTCTACTAAAAAGCGTCGAATTGTGCGTCCATCTCTATTTAGTCCGTCTGATGTAGCAGTGTTAGAAATGGGGGTTATGCCCGTGTTTTCAGGAATATCTAAAAAGGCTGTGGAAAGTTCGCTTTTTATTTTCCAATTATCGTTGAGACGATGGTCTAACTGATAACCTAAGCGCGTTACAAATGATTCAGTTTCAGATAGAGATGGCTCACCTAAGTTAGCATTTCGTGACACTCTACCATTGGGGTTAGAAATGACTGTCCCTGAAGCTGGTAAATCCGGTGCTGTTTCAAAGCTACGGTATTTGAGATATTCTAAATTAGCCGTTAAAGTTGTATTTTCATTACCAATTAATCTCACAACTGGGGCGATAAAGAAAGACTCGCTATTTTCAAATTTTTTGAAGCTTTCAGCAGTTTGATAAGCGGCATTTAAACGATAAGCTATACCATCTTTATCTAAGGGGCCGGAAAAGTCGATTGTGGGACGATGTAACCCAAATTGCCCTACTTGATACTCAAAGCCATAATAGGGTGTATTCAAAGGCTGTTTAGTTACTATGTTCACTACCCCACCTAAATCACCCTGTCCAAAGAGTACGGACGCTGGCCCTTTGAGAACTTCGACTCGTTCAACGTTAGCTATTTCACTTTGAAACCGTAAGCTGTCATCCCGTAAACCGTTACGCAACAGGTTACGAGATTCAAAGCCACGAATTACTGGGTTTAAAGCTGGTGCTTGAGAAGAGGTACGCCCGGTACTAGCACTGCTAGTATTTTTTAAGACTTCACCGAGGCTACGCGTACCTTGGTCTTTGATAACTTCTTGGGGTATGACTTGAATGGCTTGGGGTACGTCAATCAGTGGGGTGTCAGTACGAGTCCCAACCGAGGAATTAGGAACTTGATAAGTTGGTCGGAATTCATCCCCCACAACTGTAAGTTCTATTGGTTCTTCTGGTTCTTCTTCTGGAGGTGGGGTTTCTGCTATTGCGGGTGTCTCTGGGGTTGGGGTTTCTGTAGTGGGAGTTTCTGGGGTTGGTGGCGTTTGACTAGTAGTAGTGAAAGGAATACTAACAACAAATTCCTCTCCTTCCTGACGCAAAGCAACTTTGGGAGCTGCACTGACTCCAGTAATCTCAATTTCAATGGTATTAGGGTCAGACTGTCCGACAACAATCTCAGCAATACCAGGGATGGGATCGTTGGTAATTACGGGTGGTTTTCCTTGCAGCAATTGGAGTTGAGCATTGCTGACAGTGATAATTAAGGTCTTATCTTCTATGCTGGTTTGAGTGTTTAGGGTTACTCCGGGTGAAGTTTTTAAGACGACTTCTAAACCTTGATCTGTATCATAGAGTTCTACTGCCGTTACGGGAACAGGAGCAGCCCAAGCAGGTTGGGATACAAGAACAGTTATTACACTAGCAACACCAATGGCGGGTTGCCAATAATTCCATGTCATAAATACCGATTTTCCTAATTTAACTGGTGTAGACGCTTACAGATCAAGGGAAGAGTGTCGTAATGTGTGGGGAGCGAAATTTTTATGCTCAGTTATTTAACTGGAATAGAATACTACCATTTTTTCTATAATCTTCATCCAACTTTTCAATACTTCTATAGATTTGTTTGTAGTGAGGACTTTAGTCCTTACTACGAACTGAGTATTAGCGGACAAACTTCAAGCTTTCTCCGGTTTTGGAGAAGAAATCAGTAAAGATGCTCATGACGGTACGTTCTCTAATTTTTATGTTGGTGTTTAATGACATCCCCGACTGTAGGGAAATTTTGCGGTTTTTGCTGCTCAGGTATTGTTGGTCAAGGGTGACTGTGGCTGGGAAGGTATAGTATGGCTGAAGTTGGGTTGGTGGTAGGGCATCAGAACCAATCCAGGTTAAAGTACCTTTGATGTCACCAAATTCGCTGTAGGGGAAGGAATCTATGCGGACATCAACGCGCATTCCTTCTCTGATAAAGCCGATGTCTTGATTGGTGATGGAAACTTTTGCTACTAAGTTAGTTTGGGGAACGATTTTCAGCACAGGTTCGGTGGATTTAGCCACAAAGCCGGGGGCGTGGGCTTTCAGGTCAAAGACTACACCATCAACAGGCGATCGCACTACACTATATTTTAATGCCTGATTGGTTTGACTGAGTTGGCTGTCAAGTTCAGCAATACGTTTTTTGTTATCAATAATTGCTTTGCTCAGTTGACTGTCAATCTCCGCTAGTTTTTGGCTATTATTGCCAATCCGGGTGGTTAAATCTCTTCTATCAATATCTTTGGTGTTTTGAACTTTGGCTTGGGCTTGGGCTATAGCCGCTTGCAAGCGGATCTTTTCTTCTTGCAATTGTGCAATTTCTGCACGAATGGATTCTACTTGTTGTTGTTGGTTGAGGTATTGAATGCGGGAAATTCCCCCTTCTGTCGCTAATTCCTCTAGATCATTAAAAATTTGCTCATTAACTTCTAACTTTTCCTCGTTGGATTTAAGTCTAATGTCTGCTTGGCTATATTGCTTGCGTAATTGGTCAATTTCTAACTGAGCAGATGTAACTCGTGATGTTAACTCTTCCAACTCAGATTTTACCCGTTGTTGTTGTTCAGCACTCAAGGTCATTTCCCCAGCATTGCCATCAAGTTGAGCTTGAAACAGACGATTTTCGGCAAGTAATACCGCCCGGCTTCTGGTTAAACTGACAAATTGCGCGGGAATGGATACAGTAGGTGAGGTGTCCTCTTTCCCACTTAGTTGTGCTTGGTAAAATTGATTTTCTTGTTCTAAAACTGTGCGGACTCGTTTCAAGGAATCTTCTTGCGCTTGGGAAACGGTGGGATCAAGGCTGACA
This sequence comes from Anabaena sp. CCY 9402-a, assembly GCF_963920945.1. NCBI lineage: Bacteria > Bacillati > Cyanobacteriota > Cyanophyceae > Nostocales > Nostocaceae > Anabaena > Anabaena sp. CCY 9402-a. The sequence continues at coordinate 114 of NZ_CAWUDL010000127.1, read as the reverse complement.
AGTAAATCCCCAGCTTTAACCCGCTTTCCGTCTTTGACATGAATAGTTTTGACGACACCCTCCAATACTTCTCGGTTAAGAACAAAAGCAAGGTAAAGTGATAATTGTTCACTT
>NZ_CAWUDL010000126.1:0-9763 GCF_963920945.1 Anabaena sp. CCY 9402-a | reverse complement strand
TAGAAGCAGCGATCGCCAGCTACCAAACAGCCCTGCGCCTCGACCCAAACTTTGCCAACGCTCACAATAACCTGGGGCTTGCGCTGCAAGATCAAGGGAAGCTAGAAGCAGCGATCGCCGAAGTAAACATAGCTATTCATCTCGAACCTACTAACTCTCTGTTTCGTGAAAACTTAGAGATTATAAGGAATCAGAAAAAGGGTTTTTGGGGTAGTTTATTTAGTTAATAGTATATTCTCAGTTCCTAAGCAGCAAAGTCATACACTGGCGTTTCAACAATGCGGATAGGTTCTTGTTGGTTATAAATAATCTGCTGTAATCGTTCTACCGTAGACGGTGAAAAAAATTGTTCTCCTATCTCTGGATTCACCCGTGCAGGTACATTTTCAATCAAGTAAAATTTGCCATTCATCTCTAGCGTGTAGGTTACTGTCTGTTCTACTAGTGTTTCATTAGAGTTACTGCTCATGGTTGCTTCTCCTTTGAGTTAAGCAGAATTACCAGGATTGTGATGAGCTACGATGTCCCGTAGGCGATCGCTATCCTGGTATCACACAAATTCATTGAAGATAATCTCAAGCTACATAGTCAAAGAGCATAGTAGTCATGTAGCGATCCGCCCACTCTGTACCAAAGGATTTCTCCAGAACTCGCCGAGTTTTATCATTTTGTTGCTGCTTTGTACAATAATTTCGTTGTCCTGCCAGCACCTTGGAAATGTCAAGATTTGATGTTAGGGGTGTCTCTGTACTGGCAATCTGACAATGGATGGTTAAAAATTCCCGCACCCGGTTGAGAAACATATCTTCTTCTTCAGTACCTTCTGGACGGACAAACAGACAAAATTCGGAAAAAATATCACCCCAAGGTGGTAAAGTCCGTGGTTGAGAAAACGGCACATCAGACAACACCGACAACTGTTGATAGTAACGCTCTGGTAGAGTGCGATCGCTACTAATGGGAGACAAATCCGCGATCGCTGCACTAATTGCGCCGCCTCGCCCACCAACCAAATCTGTGCCGAAGATAGGAATCGCATATTCAGGATTAGGGAACATCACACAGTGGAGAATATCTAATCCACTCCCAACCTGAGCCAATTCTAAATGCAGTTTGCGAAATTGCGGAGCTTGGTAGCAATGATTTTCAATGATCAGCCGTTCGCCTTCCAGGTGTCCTTCAACATAGCCTAAACCTTCTGGGACTGAGTAAGGGGATAGATCCAGGTGCTTTTGCCAAATTTCTTCAATAGCATCCGCCAATCTGTGGATTAGTGGATTCTGACGGCTTCTTAACGATGCTTCCATAGACTTCAACATACGCTTCTATTTGAGTATATGATTAATACTTACCTTGACCTATAGTTCGTGCAAAATGTGTGCAGTTGGAAGGGGACAGGGGACAGGTGACAGGTGACAGGTGACAGGGGAAGCAGTACCGCTTCGCGGAAACCGCAGCGTGGGGTAGAAGTTATACAATTTTGAATTTATATGCCCAATACCCATTAATAAATCAACTAGCCCAAGCCTTAACTCTTTGTAACCTCCTGAGAATACGGTTGGCTAGTTCAACTCCCATGACGGGTTTACACAGATAATCATCAGCACCGACGGTAAACGCTTGATTTTGGCTAGCGGAGTCTGTTAGCACACTGAGGAATAATACTGGCAAACGCTGCCAATTAGGGTCACTGCGGAGAATCTGGCAGAGTTCAAATCCATTGATCTGTGGCATATTCACATCTAAAACTAGGGCATCGGGGGTCACTGCTTGCAGTACCGTCCAGAATTTTTTGGGGTCGGCAAGGGTTGTTACTTTAAATCCCCAAGGTTTTAGCAGGGTGGGCAGAGTGCGTAACCAATCTTGATCATCATCCAGAATCATCAACTTTTTGGGAATCTTTGGATCTCGTAAAAGATTGACTACAGCATCAATCACTCGCTCTGGTGGAGTCGGTGCTACCAGAAAAAGTTTTCCACCCTGGCGCATCACCTCCAAGCGATCGCTTAATTCATCGCGATCGCCTATCACCACAATTGGCAAATCAGGATAACGGTGTGAGAATGTCTGCAATATTGCCCAAAAGTTACTGCCCTGGGGGGTAGACTGATCAGTCAGTAACGAATCAGATGAAATTGATGGTAAACGCAACAAGATAACATCGGGGTCTTGACCTACAGCACCCAAAACAGACTCAGTTGCCATCAAGGTTGTAGCCACATCCAGCACCGGAGTAGTCTCAATGCGAATTCCCCGACTAGCTGCAACACTTACTAGGGACTGGTTGAACTCAGTATCCGAACTCACGATAAGTAACAGGGGTGATTGCCCAGTGGGAATCTGAGACATTTGGATCAGTGTGGTGTGGTCAATGTCTTCCTGGAGAGCCGTCACTAGTGTTTTCATCAACGGCGCGTGTTTCGGTTGCAGTGGCTCTCGACCCCCCAACCAATATTCCAATTGCCGGGCAACGTGCATTGTTTTGGATAGCCCAAAGATTCCCAGAGTACCCGCTAGTTTGTGAGCTACTTGTTGTGCCTGTGCTTGTTGTTGGGGTTGCAGGCGATCGGTTTGCAAGTCTCTGACAGCTTGTAACAAAACTGCCATTTGGTCGAGGCTTTTGGGCTTAGTCGTTGTCCAAGTTTCGTTGAGGAAGGCCAGGTATTGTTGTTGGGAGTCGGCTGGAGGAAGATGTTGAGGGGAATTGCTCTGGGTTTCTCTGGAAGTATCAATTATTCTAGAAGTATCCCTATAATTCTTCTCTTGGGGTATTTTAGATAGGGCAGTCGATTCTTCCGTCCTTGGTGCTTTTAGATAGTAGCCCCGTCCGTGCATGGTGGCGATAAAGTCATGAGGCGCACCCGCAGCTACTAGCTTGTGACGTACCCGACGGATATGGGAACGTACCGTTGCTTGAGACGGAAATTCTTCCGAAGACCATAATCTGTCTAAAAGTTCTTCAGTGCTAAATACGTGTTGACAGTCCCGCAGCAGCAGTTCCAGTAAATCATATTCCATTGTTGTCAGGTTCAGGGGGCAACCATTATAGGTGACTTCACAAGTGCTGGGGTTGAGTAGCAAATCTCCCCAACTCAGCAAGGGAAAAGGATTAGCACTTCCTCGCCTCAGCAATGCCCGAACCCTAGCGATTAGTTCTATGGGATCGAAGGGTTTAACCATATAGTCATCTGCGCCCGCATCCAATCCCTGCACTTTGGCGGTGATGGTATCTTGTGCTGTGAGTAACAGAATGGGAGTGACGTATCCCTCTGTGCGAAAACGCTTGCATAAACTGATACCATCTAACTTTGGCAGCATGATATCCAAGACAATTAGGTCATACTCAAACGTAGAACCATAAGTCCATCCCATTTCCCCATCTTTGACAGTATCTACAACATAGTGATGGGTTGCCAGATTTCTAGTCAGGACTTTAATTAATAAGTCATCATCTTCCACAAGCAAGATTTTCATTGATGCGGCTACCAATGGAGAATTCTAGTAATTTGCTCCGGTAAATCCAGGGAATTAAAGGGTTTGGTAATTACACCACTGACCCCTAAATCATTAAACTGACGCTTTTCTGCTGTTTGTGCTTTGGCAGTTAAAAGAATGACCGGAATTTGTTCCGTCTCAGAATGAGACTGGAGTTCTTTAAAGGTAGCAATACCATCCATATCTGGCATCATTACATCCAATAAAATTACATCAGGGTTTTCAGTTTGAGCAGTCTGGATGCCTTCGAGTCCAGAACTCGCGGTGAAAACTTCCCATCCAGCCGCCATTTTGATACCAAATTGGACAACAGTTTGAATGGTTTCTTCGTCATCAATAATTAGAATCCGCTTAGTAGGCATAGAATCCCTCGCATAAGTATAGTTGTGAGTGCTAAGTGGGTATTGGGGACTGGGGACTGGAGACTGGAGACTGGGAATTATCCCATTACTCATTACTCATTACTCAGCACTCAGCACTCCCAAGAGTGGGCAATGTGAACGCAAAGGTACTTCCACACCCTGGATTACTCTCAGCCCAAATTCTACCGTTGTGTTGCTCAATAATTTTGCGACAAATGGTCAGCCCTAAACCTGTACCACCTTTTTTGCGGGAATCTGACGAATCTACTTGTTGAAACCGTTCAAAAATGCGTTCGAGTTGGTCAGATGGAATTCCTTGCCCTTCGTCTCGCACTCGAAACACCACTTCCCTAGGGAGGTTTTGAGTTGAGGAGTCTTTCTCTACTTCAACAGTCAGCCAAACAGTCCCCCCTGGTGATGAAAACTTGATGGCATTGCTGAGTAAATTTGTTAAAGCTTGCAAGATGTAATCCCCGTCTGCCCAAACTGGGATATCCTGTGGTTGTTTGACTAGAGTTATTTCATGCTGCTGTGCCATTGCTTGCATTGCTTCTGCTGCCTGGATCATTAAATTTGCAGCATTGCAAGCTTGGCACTCCATAATCACTTTACCAGACTCAATGCGCTGCAAATCTAGGACGTTATTAACTAAACGGACTAACCGTTCGGTACTGTCATCGGCAATTCCTAGCATTTGCTGCCCTTCGTCCGAAAGATTGCCCAATCGCCCTGTAGCCAAGATTTTCAAGGCACTATGCAACGATGTTAGGGGAGTCCGCAATTCATGGCTGATGACGGAAATAAATTCATCTTTCATCCGTTCAATGGCTTTGCGATCGCTAATATCGCTACTCAAGGCAAAAAATCCCTTGACTGTGTTTTGGTCATCTAGATGCGGGATATAAGTAACATCAACTGATCGCCCACTACCATCTTTCAAGACAATATCATTTTCATAGGTTACGGCTTGCCCAGCTAAAGCGATTTTTACATAAACCTGCATCCGTTGATAGCAATCTTCTCCCCAAACCTGACGCAGATGGCAACCGTAAATTTCCCCCGGTGATTGCCCCAGCCAATCATGGTAGGCTTGATTATTAAAGCGATATTGTTGTTGCTCATCCACATAGGCAATCAAAACTGGTAGGGCATTGGTAATTAAGCGCAATTGCTCTTCTCTCTGGCGCAACGTCGCTTCCGCGTGCATCCGCACATGAATTTCCTGTTGCAAGTTCCGATTGACGTCTTGCAATTCTGCGGTGCGGACTTCCACAATCTCTTCTAAGTGTTCCAGTAGTTGGGCTTGAGACAGAGCAATACTGATTTGATCTGCCAGTTGTTGCATTAGTTCCAGTTCAAAATCTACCCAATGGCGATCGCTGTTACATTGGTGTGCAATTAATAACCCCCACAGCTGATTCTGGGAATGGGTATTGAGTGTTTGCACAATTGGGACAATTAGTTTGGCTTTGATCTGGAATTGATCGACAAATTCCACCAAACACTCTGCTAAACCAGCTTCCGGATCATGCACATTGGCGATCGCTCTTACTCTTCCCTGGGCATATAGTTGTTGATAATCCTCTGGAAAGACTTCCTGGGGAAATTCCAGATCCATCAGTGTGGGATAATCTGGTAAAACCGCTTCGCTGATGGTTTTGCCTGTACCATCGGGCAAGACATGATAAATTAACACGCGATCGGCTTGCAAAATCCGTTGTACTTCCGTAACCGTGGTATGCAGAATTTCCTTGAGTTGTAACGACTGCCGAATTTTCAGCGTCACTTCCGAGAATAGTTCAACTCGCTGCTGCTGCTGTCGTAACTCAGCCTGCATTGATTCCCGACGCTGACTAATGTCTCGTAATAACAGCAGATGACAGTTAGGGATTACATTTGGAGTGAAGGTATATTCCACCTCTTGCCGGATCTGGGTGGAAGATGAGACTAATAGTTCTCCATTAAATGATTGTCCATGTAGAAAAGTTCCCGGACTAGGTTGAAGAGTAAATTCCGCAGTGATGAAAGTAGATAAATGTTGCCCTCTTAGTTTCCGACGCGGTAGACCTAGTAAATCACAAGCAGCAATATTCATATCTATGAAACATCCCTGATCATTAATCAGGGCAATCGCTATAGGCGCAGCAGAGCATCCCGTATCATGGGCGTTCTTAAATAAAGTTTTAATCAGATGCTTCTGAGTGCGTCTTTGATGTTTAGATTTTTTCGTGCTGGATTTTAATCGCTGCTTAGAAGAACGTTTAGGCACTTACATCCATATACAGGGGGACATTCCTATTGTTTACTTAACCTATCGAAAGTTCAAATCTTGTAAATTTAATGTTGGAAAATTTAACATTTTGTACAAGTCTGCGCCAATACCCTAGGTGATAAAGTTCAAACCTCATCTAAATATATTTGTGTATAGTTCATAATCAAGCGGGTTACAAACAGCTTTACCACCACGATTAAGTAAATGAGCGTAAATCTTCTGAGTCACGGTGTAGATTAAAGATTATAGGTAGAGTGCTGTTCGATACTTTTTGTAAAATAATCAAATAGTTAACAATGATACTAAACCGTCCTACCGCCACTTGGAAATTATTAGTTGCCTTCGTTTTGAGTTTTCTGCTATGTATCACATTACTTTCAGGATGCGGACAAAAAGATAAAACCTCTGTCGGCTGGAATCCTGCTGCTCCTGTAGGAATACATTTAAGCCGCGAAGCTAAAGGATTGTGGAAAATCTCTACCAATATACCTTTACCAGTCAAAGAACTTGGAGTTTTCTCTATCGCTCATCAATTTGATGTCAGAGATGACTACACTTATATCATCATCAGAGACAAAAAAAATGGTACAGAGCAAGTATTCCAGTTAGGTGTGAACAAAGGTAAAGTCAAGCTTCACGCAATTGGAGAACATAAATTGACTCTGCAACCAGGAGAAGACAACAAAATTATCATTGATAATGAAGCTATTTCCGGCACAATTACCATCGAAATTTACCCAGATGGGCAAAAGCTAGCTAGTGTTATTTTTGACAATGGGACTGAATTTGTCTTTCTCTCTGATAACCGCTTGCATATTGAGTATGCTTCTCTCGTTAACTCTATAAAGCGTGAGAGGCTTCCAGACGCAGAATCTCTTTTTCGGAGTGATAACTTTATTTCTTTAGCATCTTTAGAAAAGGTTACATTTACGAGAGATTTAGGAATCAGTCAGTTAAAGTTTGACTGGAAACCAGAGATAAGAGAGAACCAAGAACCATTAGTAATTGAACTTCCGAAGCAAGGTAAATCAACTATATCTAATATAGAAGAATTAAAAAATGCGATTACAACTCTCGCGCCAAAGGTTCAATTCATTATTGACAATTCTAATCCAAAGCTTTGGTTTTTTTTAGTAATTGAGTTGATAGGTATTTCTCTTGTAATTGGCTTTGGGATGAAGAAGAAAAAAGGATGCTTTGAAGTATTACTATATTTATTAGGTACTACTTCATTCGTTATTTATACTTTAGTAACATTAACCTCAGATCCTAGCTATCTGGGGTTTTAATCTAGAAACTTTCAAAAAGGCAATTTGTCAGTGGCGATCGCCGCTTTGCCTCTTCACCCATAGTATCCAATGTTACTCACGCCGCGAAACCCAGCCAGAAAAAGACCACCTAATAAATCTGTGGTACAAAGAATTGTTCATTTCGAGGTGGTCTGACATAGCTATCGCCAGACTTGCGGGGAGACAGTTCTAGGGGTTCTGGGGTCATATCCACATAGGGAATCTTGCTAAGGATGTGGTAAACACAATTGAGACGAGCGCGTTTTTTGTCGTCTGCTTCCACCGTGAACCAGGGTGCTTCGGGAATATTGGTGTGAGCAAACATGACATCCTTAGCTTTAGAGTATTCCACCCAGCGATCGCGCGATTCGAGATCCATCGGACTGAGTTTCCATCGCCGCGCGGGATCGGTGGTTCTCGATTGAAAGCGTCGTTCTTGCTCATCATCACTGACAGAAAACCAATACTTCAGCAGAATGATGCCTTCACGCACCAACATCCGTTCAAATTCTGGACAATCTTGCATGAAATGTTGGTACTGTTCTTCTGTGCAGAACCCCATTACAGATTCTACCCCAGCGCGGTTATACCAGCTGCGGTCAAACAAAACAATTTCACCCGCAGCTGGCAGATGGGCTACATAGCGTTGGAAGTACCATTGGGTCTTTTCGCGATCGCTAGGCGTACCTAAAGCGACGATACGACACCCACGGGGGTTCAACGGTTCTGCAATTCGTTTAATCGTACCCCCCTTACCGGCGGCATCGCGTCCTTCAAAAATAATGACGATCCGCGCGCCTGTAAACTTTACCCAATATTGCATTTTCACCAGTTCTAATTGCAGTTCAGCTATTTCTTTTTCGTAGAGCCGACTGGATATTTTAGAACTGCCTTCACCTTCAGTTGTGTGTTTTTTGAGCTTCCATTGTTTGATTTTTTTCGCAATCTTTTTCTTGGACTTGAGGGTTTTTATCTGGGATTCCATAGCCTTTTTAACCGGATTTACCTTGCTTAGTGTTCGTCAAGAACCCACAGTTAATTAATGCAGATTTATCAGTTATTAACTAAAAGCCGATCGCGAATTATTTTTAACTGTTCTTCATTATTAATTGGACACCTTGGAGTCGGTAATTCAGTATTAGGCCAATCTGGTAAACTGTTGCATGGGCAAAAAGCCGCAGGCATACCCACGTTACGCATAGCTATTGGCATAGTACAACGACCGCAATCTGAGATTTCCCATACTGGCGTTAGTAATTGGGCAATAGTCTCATCAGTTCCATCCAAATAACAATTACTTGCCGATGAGAGAATCTTTTGCCAACATTCTTCAAACTCTTTGCTATAGCGATCGCCTTGGAATATAGGTTGAGGTAGCAAGCTTGTTCCCTCATTCCCGACCACTACTTTCTTTCCTAACTGAAACCAGTAGGAAAGATATTTTTTGACTTCTTCTTTAGTTGCCATACCACAATTTTACAGTCGGTATGAGGAAAATTTTGATACTGACTGTTTAATTTTGTATTAAGAATCAGCCTAAAATTTTACTAAAGAATAATAATATACCTCTCTTAAAATTTCTTAAATAATCCTTCATGATTCGTAATGTATAGATTTTGGCAATGGTGTACCAAGTATGCTTAGATTTAAAACATGACCACCAGTAACCAAATAGACAGCTTCGCAAATTAAGCCTAACTGACGCACCAAAGTACCCAGGCGATCGCGAAATGTTCGTCCCAAAGGATATGCTGGTACAACGCCCCAACCCGTTTCTTCCGCCACAAACACCATATCCGCAGCAACTAACTGCACTGTTTCTAAAAATTCCGCTAAAGTATTTTCCCAACTCTGATCATCATCCTCTAGCAGATTAGCTACCCAAGTCCCCAAAGAATCGACTAAAACACAAGTATTAGGTTTAGCATCAGCCAGAGTTGCAGATAGTGACACAGGAACTTCCAGCGTCACCCAATCTTGAGGACGGCGGTTTTGGTGTAATTGAATGCGTTTGTGCCATTCTGCATCATCAAGGTTAACAGTAGCAGTCGCCACATAAATTACCTGTTTACCTGATTCTATCGCCAAATTTTCTGCCCATTCACTTTTACCAGACCGAGCAGGGCCGGTGATTAATATGACTTTACCCAAAGCTGTTTCCTCAATAGGGATTTAGGGGAAGAAACACGAAGAAACGACTAGAAGTCGCGGCGATAAAAACATTCGCGTAGCTTCCCTATTGTTAAGTCCGCGCAGGTGGACTTAACAATAAGCTTAAGCCCCTTTCTTGACCTATCACCTGTCACCTGTCACCTGTCACCTGTCACCTGTCACCTGTCACCTGT
>NZ_CAWUDL010000125.1:0-9835 GCF_963920945.1 Anabaena sp. CCY 9402-a | reverse complement strand
AGTTCCGAAATTTCATATCACTCATCAGCTTGCTAGCCTTAACTGAACCGTATTGTCTAATGCCCAAGAAACCGTGTCTTTTTTAGCGACGGCGCGATCGCTGCAACTCCATAGTCCACCAAATTTGTCTGCTAACATTGACAAGTATTTGTACGGTCAGGAACTTCTGCATGAAACCTGAAGTGTTTCTTGATACATCATTTGCCATTGCCTTAGCCGCACCCCAGGATCATTTACATCAGCGAGCGGTACACTTAGCTAAATTGTTAGACGAGGCAGGTACACGTCTCATTACCACCCAAACAGTCATCCTAGAAATTGGCAATATTTTATGCCAACAACCTCATCGTCATCAGGCGATCGTGCTGTTAAATTCTCTAGCATCTGACCCCAAGGTGGAAATTGTCCCTTTATCTCAGGAATTGTACGAAAGAGCTTTCCAGTTATACTGTGAAAGCCCTGACAAAGATTGGGGCTTTATTGATTGTGTATCTTTTATTGTCATGCAATTCTGTGGCATTACTGAGGCTTTGACTGCCAACGAGCATTTTCAACAGGTAGGATTTCGCGCCTTGCTACGAGAAACTCTCCCTTAATTGAATGGTTCGATATCGATTGGTTTTTCTGCTCTGAGTCATGGCTGCTCACGCCCCACTCCGCTAACAGCACTCATTACTGGTATCACTGAGACAATCTTTTCTGCTGTATCGACTTTAATCTTCGCCAAGCCAAATTTTTCAATCACGGCGGCGTTGGTGGTTAAGTGCGTACTCACCTGCGCCACTTTGTAATGAGTGACTTGTGGGGCTAAAGCCGCAGGTAATAATAATTGATCTGCTAGATGTTCGTCAATTGGTGCGCCAGTTTGATGAAATTTCAACAGTTGCTCACAGGCAATTTCTGCTACTTTTTCTGAAGACAATCGCAACCGTCCAAACCCGCCAAAACCAGTCAAGCTATTTTGATACTCAGCCGTTAAAAAAATACCTGCGCCTGGTGCTATACCTTTTTCTCGTAATGCTCGTACAGATGCCTTTAGTCCTAAGCTACGTAACCAATTCTCAGCACGATTTGCCATGCGTTGGGGAATGTGCGCAGGTAATTCTGTCACTACTGCCAGTCCCCGTACTAAGTGTAAATTCCCCCTTTCTAGTAAGTGGATACCCTGAAGTTGACACCCCCCTTTCACTAACATTTCTACTTCTCCCCCACCTTGGGGATACCAACCCCAAGTACCCAATTTGACTTTTGCCTCTATCCCCATCCGTTTGAGCATCGACAAATAGACTAGCTCAATGTAAGTCATTGTGGGGCTAAAAATAACATGAGTTCCACCCCGGAGAGTTACTTGGGAGTCACCATTAACTAAAGCTAAAGGTAAAAGAATTGTCTGCAACACCAAAGTAATTGCTCCCGCCGAACCCCCTTGTTGCACTTCACTGACATCAAAACTATACTTTCCTGGCTGTACCACACTACCCGGTATAAATTCTAGTCTTGTTGATCCCAACTCATCACCCGATAATTGCCCATGACAAATTCTAGCCGCAGCGCGAACGGCGGTTAAATGCTGGGCGGCTAATCCTGGCTTTTTGCGTCCAGCGCGGATTCCTGTAATGCGGATGGGTTCACCAGTGATGGCGGCTAGACTCAGGGAAGTGCGAAGAACTTGTCCGCCTCCTTCACCGTAAGAACCGTCAATTTCAATCATGAATGGGAATGGTGTAGTGTCGGTATGTAACAATTCAAAATTCAAAACAGTTGGAGTAGAGGACTATTACCTCGACTCAAGTAAGCGAAGTATAGACATAGGGGTCTTAAATACTTGAATTTACTATAACCACAGAATACACAGATTAACTTACTATGTATTTTTGTGATTCCTAATTTTGAATTGTAAATTGTAGCATTTTGCTTTTACCAGGGTTCATTAATCCATAGGGGTCAACCATTTCCTTAAATTTTAATTGTTCAGGATCAATTACTTTCCTGCCCCCATCTTCAATAATATAGGTATGAGGATTAGCAATAAACACACCTTGGGCTTCGTGGTAGTGGATAATCTCATTGAGCCGTGCTTCTGTGGTGTAGCGTACTAGTTGTAAAGCGGCGGGAACTACTGCACCATTCATCCGAATAAATTCTAAGTGCATCATCACTTCATCACCAAAGTGATGATATAAATGCTCTACTAATTCCAGACCTTTGGCTGGGGGAATCATACTTTGCAAGTATGTAATCTGGGTATCTACATTCCGGGCGTGTAGGGTGGTGTGATTCCAGGTGAATTCTGCTAAATTAACGCCCTTAACTGCTTCTTCTGCTGGTTTTTGGTAGGTAATTTGTCCACCGTATTGCTGCACTAACCCCGGTAAAAATTCTAAGCTGGGTTCAGCTACTAGTAAAAATACTGAGTGAGTACCGTCAGGGATATATTGCTGTAAGGCTTGGAAGTATTGGGGAATGGGCGATGCAAAGACACTAATTAACTTTTTCACCATCCCATCGGCGTTAGCTAGGCTTTGCCCAAACTTGGCGGCTGTCATGAAATCTGCAAAGGTGACAATTACTTCTGCCCAAGGATAGGCTGGCCCCAAGGGAATTTCAACTTCTGTGATAATGCCGTTAATACCCCAAGCATGGTTTACCTTCTGTACATCGTCGCCGCGCAACTCAATGACACGGGGTTCATCTTCTACTGTGACAACTCTTAATGCTAATAGATTACCGCGATCGCCTAATAATCCATATTGGATTGAGCCTATACCCCCACTCCCACCAGCTATAAATCCGCCAATGGTGGCTGTGCGGTAAGTAGAAGGGGACATCCGCATTTCCCAACCAATTTCTCGCGCTTTTTTGTCTAAAGCAGCTAATTTCACCCCAGCTTCTACCCGCGCTACCCCTGGTTTTACCCAACTCACAGCTTGCATTTTGGTCATGTCTAAAATTACGCCACCGTGCATAGGTACGCATTGCCCATAGTTGCCTGTTCCTGCACCTCTGACGGTGATAGGTATACGGTGTTTAGCACAGGTAGCGGCAACTTTTATCACTTGCTGTTCGTTGGCGGGACGGACTACGATGTCCCCAACTTTGCCTTCTAGTTTAGGTACTAGGACTGGGCTAAAGGTGTGGTAGTCTTGGGATAATTTTGCTACTTGATGAGTGTCTGTAATAGTTTCTATGCCTGCCAGGGAGTTAATGAGGGAATTTAAATTGGCGATCGTCATTAGCTTATATCCTTTTTTTAACGCAGAGGTACGCTGAGGTTTACGCGGAGGTTCGCAGAGAATTTTCACTCCGCGTTACTTTGCGTTTTCCTTCGCGTCTCTCTGTTTAAACTTAATATAAGTCTTTGTAAATACCTGTAGCGATCGCTTGATCAAATACCCCTTGTTTGGCTTAGGCTAAATGAACTTAGGAGAAACAAAATTGATGTATTCTCCTTGATGCTGTTTTAGCTCAGTCTGAGTGTACATTCTAAAATTAATTTTTGATTCACCAAAGAGTAGGGCTGAATTTCTAAGGCGCGTCTAAAAGCCTTGATAGCTTTACTGTATTTTCCTAAGGCGGCGTAACATAAACCCATACCATGCAGCGCACCAAAATGTACAGAGTTAATCTGAATCACCATCTGACAGTCCCCTAGGGATTTACGATAATCGCCTATGCTGTAGTAGAGAAAAGCACGACGATTCCAGGCTTCTGCAAAGTCAGGTTGTTCTTTAATGAGTTCGGTGAGAATTTTTTCAGCCTCAGTAGTTTCCCCAGCATCAAGCAATTTTTGACTTTGGTCGATTTTTTCCAGCCCGTAAACTCCCTTTTGCTGAAACCAAATACGCCAGAGTTGCTTTGTTGCTTGCTCCCGGACTAAAGCATTAGGCTTTTTTAAATCTTCAAGTAAAGAGCTGATTGATAAAGAATCCATGAATTTGCGATTGGCGATTTTCAGTAATTGTCTCCTTGTATCAAGGTATCAACTTTCGTATGAGTTTGCTGTGTTGAATTTTAAATTCCTGTTAACAATTCTCCAATAAAAATCTTTCATTCAGCAGTTAATTGAAAATCTAATGTATCAAGAAATACTATCAATCTGTACTTAAGTATATAAACTCATCCGCAATCAGTGAGGAGAATATCAAAACTTTGAAAAACACAAACTAACTACTGATATTTTATAAAGATTTAGTAAATAATAGTTCATCAAAAAATTACAAAATCAGTATTCTTTCTTGGGACTTTTAACTTTTAACTTAGCACTGTGCTGCATGACGTTCGCACCACTACGGAAAGCGGCGAAGAATAGGGTGTCATTTGAGTGAGAGTATTGCCAAACCCAAAGTAAGTAATAAAGCTGTGTATGCTGTGATGGGATTTGCCCCAGCTAGTAATATGAGGATAGTACCAACAATCAGGGCAGAGGCGATCGCCATTAGCGGTGATAGGATGGGCAACCATGCAGAATGAATCCGATTAATTGGTGTCATGATATTAAAGTTAAGGAAGCTCATACCCCAAATTTCCACAAATTGCCCAAACTTTAGCTCAAATCACAAATTTATAGCAACAAATGAAACTCAAGCAGCTGTTTAGGAGTGTTAACGCTGCTTCTAGAAATGAAGCGCGGGTAATTTTAGCTACCTTATTTTTAGTTGTTGTTCTAGTCTTGGCGGTAGCATTGTCCTTGTCTTTTGGTGCTGTTGCCATGACACCTGAACAATTATGGCAAGCTATTTGGCGACAAGGAGACGAACTCTATCAGACTATTCTTTGGGATTTGCGCTTACCGAGAACTGTGGCTGCAATGTTGGTGGGTGCAGCTTTAGGAATGGCCGGTTCACTACTCCAGGGAATGTTACGTAACGGACTAGCTGACCCGTTTTTACTAGGTATTTCTGCGGGTGCTGGTTTAGTGGCGATCGCGATGTTCAGTTTAGGCGTATTTGTGGCTTGGATTCCCTTAGCGGCTTGGGTTGGGGGTGTATTCACAACAGTGATTGTCTATTTTTTAGCGAAGACTGGGGATGGTGTTTCTGTTGAAAGGTTGATTTTGGGAGGCGTGGCGGTAAGTGCAATGTTTGGTGCAATCCAGTCTGTGCTACTACTTTTAACAGAGGATGGACGCATACAGGCTGCGCTAAATTGGCTGATTGGTAGTTTGAATGGACGGGGATGGACAGAAGTAACCACAGCCGGATCTTATATTAGTGTGGCATTAGTCTTGGGATGTTTGTTAGCGCGATCGGTGAACTTATTAAATCTAGGGGATGAATTAGCAGTTAGTTTGGGGGTTTCCCTAACGCGATCGCGCATTTTAATTGGCGGAGTTGCTACACTGTTAGCCGCAGGTGCTGTCAGCATTGGCGGCTTAATTGGTTTTGTCGGCTTAATAGTACCGCATGGTATCCGTCTACTCGTAGGAACAGACTATCGCGCCGTATTACCACTCAGTGCATTAGGAGGCGCAGTAGTCATGACTATTGCAGATTTACTATCCCGGTTAGGTGCTGTAGAACTTCCCGTAGGTTCAGTAACCGCTTTATTAGGTTCACCCCTATTTATTTGGTTACTTTATCGTCGTAAAACCGGAATTTAAATCTCCTAATTACGAATTACGAATTACGAATTACGAATTATATTATCATGCCCTTAGAAACGCAAAACTTAACTGGTGGATATACAGCTAAAACTGTAGTTAGAAACATATCCTTAGCAATTGAAAAAGGAGAATGGTTGAGTTTAGTAGGTGCTAATGGTTCTGGCAAATCTACACTACTTAAACTCATGAGTCGCCTGTTAGTTCCCGAAACAGGAATTGTATTATTAGATGGGAAAGCCATTCATACTCAACCCGCCGCCGTTGTCGCCCAAAAATTAGCCTTATTACCTCAGCAACAAGCCATTCCCCCAGGGTTAACAGTCCGGCAATTAGTATCTTTAGGACGCACACCCCATCAACCTTGGTGGCAATGGGATTTAAATGCAGAAGATAGAGAAAAAGTTACAGAATCTTTGCATTTAACCCAGATGGAAACTTATCAAGAACGTCTGGTAGAACAACTTTCTGGTGGTGAAAGACAAAGAGCCTTTTTGGCACTAGCTTTAGCCCAAAATCCGCAGATTTTATTGTTAGATGAACCCACAACTTATTTAGATATTCGCTATCAATTAGAATTATTAGAACTCTTAAAAAAACTAAATCAAAATCAAGGAATTACGATTTTAACTGTTTTACATGAAATTAATTTAGCTGCAAGATATAGTTCTCGGATTGCATTACTTTATCAAGGTAATATTTTTGCATTAGGAAAACCGGAAATTGTCCTCACACCAAAAAATTTAGCTGAAGTTTTAGGGGTAGAAGTGGCAGTTTTAAATACACCTGTAGGATTACAAATTTGTCCTATAGCACCAATTCACGAATCAATTTAGTTGATGGATATTAGGGCTGACATATTGACAACTAAAAACTACATCTATCATAGGGATTTATCATTGGTAAACCCCTATAATATGGTCTATTCATCAAACTCAGCGTAATTTTAAAAGAGTCGAAAAATAAACGGATAACGGAAAGGTTCATCAGGTTGGGTAAGACAATGAAACAAAGCCCAAATTGTCAATCCCCAATGCAGTGCAAAACCCAAAGCCACCACAGGGAAAAACAAAATACCGCCCAGACCAAAGGTTATCCAAGATATAATCCCTAGGGGTACACCTATAACTGTTGCCCAAAACCAAACATTAAAGTGAAAATTAATAGATTCTTTAGCATTGCTTTTGACAACCGGGTCATCGGAAAGTAAGTTGATGACAATGGGAACTCCAATTGAAAACAAGGTTGTACTAAAGAAAATTGCCCCATGACTCAGAGATGATAGCAATTTGCGCTTATCAGAATTGTATGTTCCTTGCATCCTGATGACTCCTCATATATCTTTTTAGCTCAATTCTAAAGGATACCTCATGGGTTTTGTATTGCCATTTACCGTACTCAGCTATATCTGTTGGTTTTTCCTCGTGATATATGAGTTCTGACTGCTAAGTATCAAACCTAAGAGATGAGGTTTACCGAACTGGGGAAATAATCAAGGATAGAACAAATAAATTCGTGTCATAATTAGGCTTTGGATTTCTTCTGCCCAGTAAGTAGCTTCTCTGTTTTAAAATTACTTAATAAAGGTAGTAAAATATGAGCCGCATCAATCCATATACGCTGCAAATGCAGATTACGCGGATGTTTGATCAAGGACAATCATTCTTTGCCACAACTAAAGTACAAGACTGGTTGAAAGAAAAAAATCAAAATCCATTGGATTATGACATTATTTTCCATCAAAAACCTGCTCCTCCTGGCTCAAAGGAAGTGATAGCAATAGAAATCGAATTGCGGCGTAAAGATGGACAACCCGTAGATCCTTGGTTACAAGAACAAGCTAATTTGCACGCTTGATGTTTTTCATGGATAAATTTCCCTGTAAACCGCCTGTGTGGATTAAAAGTAGGCGATGGCGTTCCGCCCAGCGTAGCTGATCGCCCCCCAAACTTCCTTTTCGTATCAAATCCATCACCCCATAAAACATTTTGGCGGTATATACGTAATCGAGTGGGATGCCGTATGACTGGGTAAACTCGTCACTAAATGATATAAGCTGATCATTTAACTTGGCATAACCACCGAAGTGATAATCACATACCAATTCCCAAGGTGCGGGAGTAGTCGATGGCGCAGGTAGTCCAGAGGCGAGGTACTGCGTCATTAGGTTGGTGATATCTTGTCTGAGAAACTCCCCATTTTTCAACACAGGGAAACCAAGCGATCGCTGTTTTGGTTGTAGCGAAAGTGTCAACCCAGCTAAAGTAGTAGCTGTCCCACAAGCTACACAGATAGTATCAAATTCTGCTGTAACTTCAGAAAGTATCTCTGTACACCCGCGCACACCATTAAGATTACAACCACCTTCAGGAATGATAAAAACCTCACCAAAACGCTGGCGTAAGTCTGCGTGTAATTCTGGGGTGTGGCGTTGACGGTAAGTTTCCCGGTCAATATATACTAGCTGCATCCCTTGTTCCACAGCAAAGCTTAAGGTGGGGTTTAAAGGAAGCCGTTCTTCACCACGAATCACGCCAATAGTGCGAAAACCTAAAAGATTCCCAGCCGCAGCCGTTGCATAGATGTGATTAGAATAAGCACCGCCAAAGGTGAGAATTGTGGTGTAATTTTCTTCTTTGGCTGCTAAGAGGTTGTATTTCAGCTTGAACCACTTGTTACCATTTACCCAAGGGTGCATTAAATCAAGGCGCAGCACAGAGACTTCCACACCAGCGCGACTAAATATTTCGCTGTTGATTTGCTGTGTGGAAGGTGGAATTAAACTCAAGGACATAGACTACCACTGAGTAAAAAATGATGATAAATAGTAATTGTTTACCAAATATCCATCCAGGCGAAATTCTGCAACTAGAATTTTTAGAGCCATTGAATATTACCCCTTAGTAGAACGACTTGAAAAACCCAAACTATGTTAAGCAATAGATGAGGTGGAGACAGAAGACCCAGATGTTGCCCTGTGGGGTGAATTATACCGCGATCCTTTGTATGAATTGCGCCTGCTCTCATTAAAATCGATTGAGGAAGGTAGCTCAAATCCTTTTGGGGAACAGCCCGCAGATAGGTTACAGAGGCAGGTTGAGAATTTTACACCTACCCCCGAATTGGAAGCGGAATTGTCTAAGGCGGGAATTACTGGAGTGTTTAGAGAAGCGCGAGAGGTGGTGATTCACTCTCAGGCTTATGAGGAAGTTTTACCCATAGTTAGCGAGTCTGATTTAAATGAGTATTCGGCAGTTGTCGCTAGGGCAATTGTCGCTGAAGCAATGTTAATTAGTGAACAACAGGAACGATTCCCGCCCATACTCACTGATGCAAAATTGCGAGACAAAGTTGTAGAATCCCTGGTTTTGACTTTAGCTGAGGCGCAGTTAGGTTTGGGTAATTGGTTAGTCAAGCCATTGCTGCACCTGGGGACAAATTATGTCAAGCGCAGGCGTGGTGCTGTGACTGATAAGGTTTCGCCTATGCCCTCTGATATCCTGTTGTATCAGACGCGGGGGGAGAAAATTCGGGCTTTTATCAAGGAACAAATCGCCCAAGCTGAACCGCCGGTGGTGTTACTCGCCCATAGTTTAGGGGGAATCGCTTGTGTAGATTTGCTGGCGCAGCAAGCACTGTCTCAGGTGGAATTATTAGTTACGGTGGGTTCTCAAGCACCATTTTTATATGAGATTAATGCTCTGTACAGTCTAGAATATGGGCAGCCATTGCCGGAATATTTCCCGGAATGGTTAAATATTTATGATTTACGGGATTTCCTCAGCTACGTTGGTAGTAGAATTTTTCCTAATGTTGAGGATGTAGTGGTAGATAGTAAACAACCATTCCCCCGTTCTCACGGTGCTTATTGGACAAATGCTAAAACTTGGGAGGCGATTTTTGCGCGGTTGTAATGATGGTTTACTTTTTACGGGAAAGAGAAAACCCCTCTCCAAACCTCTCCCCTGCAAGGAGCTAGGGTGTACACACATCTTTATGCTGAGTACAAAATGTGGTTTGATCCCCCTAAATCCCCCTTAAAAAGGGGGACTTTGATTCTAGTTCCCCCCTTTTTAAGGGGGGTTAGGGGGGATCAGAACGATACGGGATAAGGTTATCAGACTTGTGTGTACACCGTAGCCTGCAAGGAGAGAGGCTTTTAATTTTCCCCCTTCCCTACTCTACCGTGTATACACAAGTTGGATGTAAAGTAGATGCAGAGGATTTTCAAGAGGC
>NZ_CAWUDL010000124.1:0-9986 GCF_963920945.1 Anabaena sp. CCY 9402-a | reverse complement strand
GACAGGTGACAGGTGACAGGTGACAGGTGACAGGTGACAGGTGACAGGTGACAGATGACAGGTGATAGGTGATAGGTGACAAGGTAAAAAGCATTATGACTAATGAGTCATGACTCATGACTAAATAGTAATTAGTAAATAGTAAATAGTAATTACTATTTTCAGTACAATTGCTGACGACAATTTGAGCAATACTGTTCCTAACAAATATGTCTTTTTAATGTCTTTTGTATGTTTTCTATATGACAATTTTTTGTTTTTTATAATCTAAATATCAATTGTCAGGGGATCACGATATTCATTGGGTAGTATTCATAAAAACTTATTGCATATTCAGTAGTTTATATATAGCGTTGTAAACAAGTATTAAGAAATACTTATTAAAAAAGATTGCAAGTCCTTGATTTAA
The DNA here is from genome assembly GCF_963920945.1 of Anabaena sp. CCY 9402-a. Lineage (NCBI taxonomy): Bacteria > Bacillati > Cyanobacteriota > Cyanophyceae > Nostocales > Nostocaceae > Anabaena > Anabaena sp. CCY 9402-a. Next base: position 9,577 of record NZ_CAWUDL010000124.1, on the reverse strand, counting down.
TTGCTAACGTGTGTAGTGACAACGATGCTGATGAACGCTCTGATTAAGGAGAGGTAAAACCTATGAGCTATATCTATTCAGCCAATTGCGGGAACAATTGATTTGTAATCTGCAATCTGCAATCTATGAATAATGCAGATTAAGCCCAAAATATGTCGTTGCTACAGGCTAATTGGTGTTCTGACTGGACATTCAACTAATTATTTGTCTTCCCTGGTGTTGAGGTTTGTGCTGATTAATTAATGACGAACTGGGGTAAGAATCAGAATTTGGAGGTAAAAATCCATGAATATTCAAGGCAAAGTTGCTCTAATTACAGGGGCTTCCCGTGGGATTGGGCGAGCGATCGCTATAGAATTAGCAGAACAAGGAATACAACGATTAATTTTAGTAGCACGCGATCGCCAAAAGTTAAGAGAATTAGCCCAAGAAATCGAGGCGATGGGTGTTCAAGCTACAACACTAGCAATTGATTTAACGCAAGCGACAGAGGTAAATATTGCCATAGCTCAACTGTGGCGGTCTTACGGGCCAATTCACCTACTAGTTAACTGTGCAGGGGTAGCTTACCAAAACTCTTTTTTGCGTTCCAAACTCCCCCAAGTACAAGAAGAACTCTCTGTGAATCTATTGGGAATGTATACCCTCACCAGTCTCATAGCCAAACGCATGGTTAGCCAAAGACAGGGGACAATTATCAATGTTTCTAGCTTAATGGGGAAAGTCGCTGCACCGACAATGGCGACGTATTCAGCTACGAAGTTTGCCATTTTAGGCTTTACCCAAGCTTTGCGCCAAGAACTAGCAGAGTACAACATCCAAGTAAAAGCCTTATTACCCACCCTCACCGACACAGACATGGTGCGCGACTTGCAACTATTTCGCTGGGTGATCCCCATGACTCCGCAGCAAGTAGCCAAAGCACTAGTCACAGGACTAGAAAAAGATGCTCCAGAAATTCTAGTAGGATGGCAAAGTCATCTAGCTGTGTGGTGTCAACGTTTAGCACCGTGGTTGCTGGAGTTAATTTTAAAAATCGCCGCACCACCAAAACCACAAACACCAGCAAAACCCAGCTTATTCACCAGAATCCAGCGTTTGAGTGATTTTGTGTTCTCCAGAAATATGCTAGCTTTCGTATCTCCACGGAAGTTATGAGATCAACTCTCATCCTCTCTGCGCCTCTGCGCCACCCTGCGGGAAGCCGCAAAGCGTCTACTGCGTGAAAAAATCATGTCGCCAATTTGGTATCAAGGCTATCCAAAATTGGCTCACAGTTAGATAATTAGGTATTCTTTGTTTCGGAGTCATCAGCTATGCTGGATTTTCCTACCACCCTTCCATCAGAAAAGATTGATGACTTACCGAACATTTCCGGCTGGGAAGCAGAGGTGACAAGAGTTGTTAACCATGATGCACCAATATTTTTACCAACAACCAACCTCAAGTTAGAAAATATCAATGCAGTATTTGCGATCGCCTTACATATGCACCAACCGACGATCCCGGCTGGTCATGATGGTAAACTCATCAATAATCTGCAATATATGTTTGAACATCCCCAGGAAGGGGACAACCACAACGCCGCACCTTTTGCTTATTGCTACAGCCGCATGGGGGATTTCATTCCCGAACTGGTAAACCAAGGTTGCAATCCCCGTGTCATGCTCGATTACTCTGGTAATCTGCTGTGGGGACTCAGCCAAATGGGACGCAACGATATTATAGACAACCTCAAGCGCATTACTTGCGATGGGCTACGCTCCGCCGGAGGCGATCGCACCTATCAACCCTATGTAGAATGGCTGGGGACAATGTGGGGTCATGCTGTCATACCATCTACTCCCATACCAGATATTAAATTGCATATATTGGCATGGCAACAGCATTTTGCAGCAATTTTTGGCTGGGAAGCATTAGCGCGAGTCAAAGGATTTTCTCCGCCAGAAATGCACTTACCAAATCACCCAGATACTTTATTTGCATTTATCAAAGCACTCAAAGAATGTGGCTATCGTTGGCTACTTGTGCAAGAACATTCTGTAGAAACAATTGATGGTCAATCTCTAACTCACAAACATTTGCCACATCGTTTAGTTGCTCGTAATTCCCAAGGCGAAACCATTAGTATTACTGCCTTAATTAAAACCCAAGGTTCAGATACAAAATTAGTCGCTCAGATGCAACCTTATTATGAAGCCAAAACCCTATCTCCACAAAAATTAGGAAACGTATCGATACCACCAATAGTCAGTCAAATTGGTGATGGCGAAAACGGCGGCGTAATGATGAATGAATTTCCCAGTGCTTTTAAACAAGCTTGGGGGGATATGGCAAATAACGGCGGCGGTAAATCGGGAACTGTGGGAGTGTGTGGCACAGAATATTTAGAATTAATCGCCGATGCTGGTTGTAAATCAGAAGACTTTCCTGAGTGTCAACCGGTAGGACAACACCAAATATGGCAAAGAGTCAACCCAGAAAATTGTCAAACTGAAGCTGTAGAAAATGCTATCCAAGAATTAAAACAAATTAACCCACATTTTCACATGGATGGAGCATCTTGGACGAATCATATTAGTTGGGTAAAAGGATACGAAAATGTCTTGTCTCCCATGTATGAATTAAGCAGTTTATTTCATCAAAAGTTTGATAATTTACTACTGAATAATTCAGAAAAATCTATTACAAAAACATCTGAATATCGCCAAGCACTAGTACACAATCTTTTACTACAAACAAGTTGCTTCCGCTATTGGGGACAAGGAATGTGGACAGACTATGCGCGTGAAATTTACCAACGTGGACTTAAATTACTCTAAATAGGGCTTGCTGAATAAACCGAAAAGCTGGATTAATAGGGATTAAGTGAAATTGCAATCAAGCTAAAGAAGGCTAGCACTCAAGCTAATAGTAAGTTTCAATCCCTGATAGGGAGTTAGTGAAATTGCAATCAAGGAATAAGTTTCAGCTAGCCCAAGATGCCGAGGTTTCAATCCCTGATAGGGAGTTAGTGAAATTGCAATGTGCTTTATTACTCACCAGTTCACCGTTATTCTTTAAAGTTTCAATCCCTGATAGGGAGTTAGTGAAATTGCAATTTAAATATCAGTTTCACTCTAGTGTATGTAGTTTAAATATGTTTCAATCCCTGATAGGGAGTTAGTGAAATTGCAATCTTGATACTTTAAACCACTACACACCACAGGAACTAAATCATGTTTCAATCCCTGATAGGGAGTTAGTGAAATTGCAATCTTGTAATATGTCTTTTCAGTTATATCCTTATATGTTTCAATCCCTGATAGGGAGTTAGTGAAATTGCAATGATGCTACTCATAAATTGGTACGTCAATCGCTTATGTCAGGCGTTTCAATCCCTGATAGGGAGTTAGTGAAATTGCAATATTCAAGGGACTATGGGAACGTCCACACATATTCGTTTCAATCCCTGATAGGGAGTTAGTGAAATTGCAATCCCCTTCCAAGACTTCCTCGTATCCTTTATAAGTTTCAATCCCTGATAGGGAGTTAGTGAAATTGCAATCACCACAGTTTCAACTTGTAGATTAACTCTGTACTTGTTTCAATCCCTGATAGGGAGTTAGTGAAATTGCAATCATCTATCTTAAAGATAAAAAGATGCCTATAAGAGGTTTCAATCCCTGATAGGGAGTTAGTGAAATTGCAATCATCTAACAAAACCAGTCAACTATCCGGCATAACTGTTTCAATCCCTGATAGGGAGTTAGTGAAATTGCAATTTATTGGCAATGAAAGGAATGGTAAGCCACTATTCGTTTCAATCCCTGATAGGGAGTTAGTGAAATTGCAATGGTGCAGGTAATTTAGGAGGCGGAGGTATACCAAGTTTCAATCCCTGATAGGGAGTTAGTGAAATTGCAATTATCACCTGTTAGCCGCAAGTACCAATAGCATAGGTGTTTCAATCCCTGATAGGGAGTTAGTGAAATTGCAATCTCCCCCTGAGTTTCTTCTCTGTTAATCTTTTTGTTTCAATCCCTGATAGGGAGTTAGTGAAATTGCAATCTGAACTCCATTGCGCCCAAGGAACAGTACCCAAAAATTGGTTTCAATCCCTGATAGGGAGTTAGTGAAATTGCAATAAAGCCTGGGAGTCCCCAATTTGCGCCATTTGGACGTTTCAATCCCTGATAGGGAGTTAGTGAAATTGCAATGACAGCATGGGCTGCGCCATCCAATCACTTTATTGGATGGGAAGATACTGGTTTCAATCCCTGATAGGGAGTTAGTGAAATTGCAATCTTCTCCAAAGCTCCGGCAGCATCAAGAATAGTGCGTTTCAATCCCTGATAGGGAGTTAGTGAAATTGCAATATGGGATACGGGAATATTAGAAACAAAGATGGTAAAAGTTTCAATCCCTGATAGGGAGTTAGTGAAATTGCAATTCTGAATAATACCGCCGATTCTGCAAAGCCGCGCGTTTCAATCCCTGATAGGGAGTTAGTGAAATTGCAATCTATTGTTCTGGCTGCTAACAACAGAGGCTCAAATGTTTCAATCCCTGATAGGGAGTTAGTGAAATTGCAATTGGAAACGAGTTAAATCAGTGGATAGTGCGGGGACATCTGAGTTTCAATCCCTGATAGGGAGTTAGTGAAATTGCAATTATACTTAGATGTTTTTTGTTTCTGCAAAGCACAAGTTTCAATCCCTGATAGGGAGTTAGTGAAATTGCAATTATTGAGTATAACCCTCAAATAAAAATGATTGTGCCGGTTTCAATCCCTGATAGGGAGTTAGTGAAATTGCAATCTTTTGAAGAGTTGGAGGACTGCGAAACTTTAGATCAACTGTTTCAATCCCTGATAGGGAGTTAGTGAAATTGCAATCATTTCTGGCGTTGTTTGTTTGTTCGATTGGTAATTGTTTCAATCCCTGATAGGGAGTTAGTGAAATTGCAATAAATCAGCTTTATAAATCAAGTAGTATCACGGTTGTGTTTCAATCCCTGATAGGGAGTTAGTGAAATTGCAATTCAAGTAATTGCAGGTATTCATCCCACTACTGAAGTTTCAATCCCTGATAGGGAGTTAGTGAAATTGCAATATGCGCTTGGCACTTTTACGGGCAAAAATTCAAAGTCTTTCGTTTCAATCCCTGATAGGGAGTTAGTGAAATTGCAATACTAAAAAGTCAAATATTGTCGGGTTGTCTTCTGTTTCAATCCCTGATAGGGAGTTAGTGAAATTGCAATAAGCATAAACTCTTTTAGAATAATATCAAATTCTTCGTTTCAATCCCTGATAGGGAGTTAGTGAAATTGCAATTCCTGTGTTGCTGTGTTTGCCTTTGATGGTTACGGCTTAGGTTTCAATCCCTGATAGGGAGTTAGTGAAATTGCAATGATATCGTGTAATTCTAACTGAAATTCCAACTTGTTTCAATCCCTGATAGGGAGTTAGTGAAATTGCAATCGAATTAACTATACATCGCTACACTATGCCTAAAGTGTTTCAATCCCTGATAGGGAGTTAGTGAAATTGCAATATAGAAAGCCGCATACTTGCTTTTAGAACGGCAAGTTTCAATCCCTGATAGGGAGTTAGTGAAATTGCAATTGATGAGGAAGAACTACCAGACAATAAACTGTTATTTGTTTCAATCCCTGATAGGGAGTTAGTGAAATTGCAATTATGAGATAAGTTACTTATTTTTTAGGCAAAATAAGTTTCAATCCCTGATAGGGAGTTAGTGAAATTGCAATATTTGCGCGATCGCGTAAGTCTTTCATAGGACACAATATTGGGTTTGTTTCAATCCCTGATAGGGAGTTAGTGAAATTGCAATATTAGTGGGTTGAATCTACTATTTTTTGAGATGTTTCAATCCCTGATAGGGAGTTAGTGAAATTGCAATAGCGGTAGCTGAAAACCCGCTCTGTATTTGATTTTCAAGGTTCGGATGCGCGGACGAGACAATCATAGCATAAACCATATTATTGAAATTGGGTACAAATGGCTGAAATCCAGTCCAGATAAGACGCGCGGGTGTTTAAGTGATTATTATTGCTTCAAAGTATTGTACTGAGGGGAATTCAGCCATTATTTTGCCAATTGAATTTTTAACACCCACCCATCCGCGCTTTCAGCGAACAAAATGGGTTAATAGCAGTTTGTTAATCAGCACTTGCGTCAAGTATAGATAGATGTGTGCAAAAAAGCTATATGCCAACCTGCGATCGCCTCTAACACTGCGCGGAGTGCGATGGCGAACCCGCCCACAGTAGGCATTCAGATACGCTGGGTGGTTATGCGATCGCTTTTCTCCTCTCATAAAATGCCCCAATATAAGTAGTTCTAATTACAGTCATCTACTATTTTTTGTCAAGTCCTATTGACTTTTTGTAACAATATTGTTAAATTAGTTTACATAAAGTAACAAATACAGGAAAACATTATGTATACCACCGTTAACGAAAGCGGCATTTTAAATAACTACGCAACAGAACCCAAGATGTATTACGCTACCTACCCCAACCAAGAGCAACAACGTCAATATGCTTTACAGGCTGCGTTTGCTACATTGCTCGTCACAACGTTAGTTTTGGTTGCATTGGGCATTAGCTAATCTTTTTAGATTTCGGTATCGCTGTATCTCATCGTAATTCGGACTTCTCCTATCAACCTCGGTTAGTTTCGCCGGGGTTTTTTGCTGCGATTGAGACGAGTGATCACTACAACTTCGGTAAAATTTCTGCTAGCAAATGTCCAGGGACTTTAGATAAAGCCAAATTTTGTCCTTGGATACCTAATTCATTGTGAAAAGCACGGACTGTTTTCACCACATAAGCGAAAGTCGTTTGATAAGCTTCCGGTTGTTTGCTCAAACCATTTAAGGCTAGCAAATGATTATCTAATGCAGCTTCTAGATGTTGCGATCGCACTGCTTTATCCCCATTAAAGGTATTATCAGTAACTAACTGATAATGAGCAAGCCCCAAATTATTGTGGGTAGCAAATAAATCAAAACTTAACGACGCACTACCGAGAGAATTAGCCAAAGCAACGGCTTCCTCATAAGCATGAATACATAGTTGCAGTAACTTTTGCCTTGCTTCTTTAGGAGTCTGAGCAAAGTTCGCCAAATGCCAATAAGCCGTACCCAGATTATTTTGTGTCGCAGCACAAGCACTAGGAACATGAGCCGGAGTCCGATATTTTAACGCTTCATTGTAAACATCAATCGCCAACTGGAGATTTTCCCCTGGTTGTTCATATTGTGCCAAGTTCCAGTAGGCTGTACCAATGTTATTTTGAATCATTCCATACTTAAGCGGTTCGGCTTGAGGATTGTAATGAGCCAGTGCTTGTTGATAAGCTGCGATCGCTTTCTTTAAATGTACAACTGGTTGATTGTATTGTGCTAAATGCCAGTAAGCAGTACCTAAATTATTCTGACAGGCCGCATACTTTAAAGGATCTGATTCTACCATTCTGTAACGCAAAGCTTCACCATAAGCTACAACTGCTTCTTGCCAATTCTCCGCCGGACTAGCAAACTTTGCTAAATCACCATAGGCTGTCCCCAAATTATTTTGTATCCGTGCATAAGTATCTAAATGCGTCTCTGGGGAAATCATTTTCAAAGCCAATTGATAAAATTCAATCCCCTGTTCTATATAAGTTTTCCCCTCTTCTACATTGGGTGGCGTGCGAGACAACATCCAATAGAGTGTACCTAAATCATTTAAAGTATCTGGCATCTGTGGCGAATTTTCATCGTAAGTAATTGCCTCTTGATAAGCAATAATTGCCACCATTAAGTTCTCTAAAGTTGGCTGTCCCTGCTCAATATGCAAGCGATAAAGATTACCCAATTGGTGATAAGCAGCCGCTAGCATTTCCCCAGAAGCTTTTTGTGAGTGTAGTTTTTCAATCTCCAAAAGCAGTTCTTTTACTTGCCACTCATCTTCACTCTCTAGATTTGTTATTGTTTTAATTGTTGCTAATACTAGGTCTATCAACTCTTGACTCACATGAGACAATGCCGATAGTGATGAGTTATCAACTTGATTAGACCTAATTTCTGGTTGTTTTTGCTGATTAGTTAATTCTTGGACAATTGAGTCGGAAGAATCATCTTTTAAATTTGCGTGATTAGCTAGTGTTTGTCCTGGGAAGTCCAGACCCTCCCTAAACTCAAGTTCTGTTCCGACTGTAGTTGTAACTTCTTTTTCTATAGCTAAATCATCTAAGATAGATTTTTCCAGTTTTTCTAAGTTTAAACTCTTAGAACTGGGAAAACGTTCTGGATGAGATGTATTTTGTGTTGTGGGTGTGGGTTCTCCTGCAAATACAAACACACCAGTCCGCCAACGCCAAAACTGTGGTGCTGACTGTTGAATAGCGGATAACCAAGGACGCGATACCCACAACAGCACACTAGATTCTAAAAATCGGCTCGATTCCTGAGCAGAAAAATACTCTTCGCTTAAGCGTAAAAAATGTAAAAATAACCGTTGACTCGCCACTGATTGTTTAGTCAACTGTTCCACACCCACAATTTGAAATGTCGGTATTGGTAAAGGCCTTCCTGGAGCATCCTTCGATGCGCCTACTACGGGTGGTGGATAATCATGCAGCCATTGATTAATTTGTTCTATAGGATTTGGCTCATTTAAATTTAAGCGCAATGTAACTAATCGAGGATAAGCCGGTGTGCTGCTTTCCTGTCCATCAGCTGGCTGATATAGAACTTGCCCCACTGGATAAGCCAAAGTAGAATGCAATCGGGCAGCTACTTGATTTCGTAAGTGTAAATCATCACATACAGCCAAGAAAATCTGTCGCCGTAAACCAAGACTCAGGGCAAGTTTTAGGCGATGATATACTTGCCGATTCCAAGCAGAATTATCGGAGTGTGCAGTATCATTCACGCTCATGAAAGCTCAATGGCCAAGGTACAACCAAAATTAGTTTAAACTCTCTACAGGGTGCATCAAAGCAGTATTAATGTCTAAACTATGACTATGAACAAGTGGATATTACGACAATCAGGATAAAAATATACTAAATTTTCTACTTTTTATCTTGATTTGTTAAGTTTTTATGAATTTACTTGTATAAAATAGTTATTTACTATAAAGAAAACAATCTTAACAAAAAATAAAAAAGCAGGCTTCTAGAGAAAGAAACCTGAAATAGAGACAAAAGACAAGTTTTCAATCAAATTTTGTCTTTTCAACTGACATGAGAAACAGAGAAGGCGACAAAAATTAAACCACCAACCAAAATCGCGGCAGCAGATCCTAAAATGATGTAGTTTCGCTTCTGTGTGGCTGTAGGAGGTTCTGCTTGATAAACCTTTGGCTCTTGGGCAAAATTATTTAAAAGTCCGCCTTCTTCGTTGGTATAGGGCATGAATGATTTCCTTGCGCTAAAACTTTTATCTAATTTTATAAAGATATATATCTAATGCTCATCGAATCAGATATAAATCTTTACATGGGGCAGAAAAAAGTCAAAAAATTATTTCTCGTCACCTGTCACCTGTCACCTGTCACCTGTCACCTGTCACCTGTCACCTGTCAC
>NZ_CAWUDL010000123.1:0-10042 GCF_963920945.1 Anabaena sp. CCY 9402-a | reverse complement strand
TCACCTGTCACCTGTCACCTGTCACCTGTCACCTGTCACCTGTCACCTATCACCTATTAACCTATGAAACTACTAATTAGCAATGACGACGGCATTTATGCTTTGGGTATTCGTACCTTGGCTAACGCTTTAGCTGAAGCAGGACATGATGTAACTGTAGTTTGTCCAGATCGGGAGCGATCGGCAACTGGCCACGGACTGACTTTACACCAACCGATTCGCGCCGAAATTGTCGCGTCAATTTTTCATCCCACAATCAAAGCTTGGGCTTGTGATGGCACGCCCTCGGACTGTGTAAAACTGGCGTTGTGGGCTTTATTAGATTCTCCCCCCGATCTAGTGGTTTCTGGCATCAATCAAGGTGCAAATTTAGGTACGGAAATTCTTTATTCTGGAACTGTCTCTGCTGCTATGGAAGGCATGATCGAAGGTATCCCCAGTATAGCTATGAGCTTAACTAGTCATACTTACAAAAACTTTCAACCTGCGGCGCACTTTGCTAAAACTCTCATAGCGCAACTCAGTGTTAAGCCTATCCCCGATTTAATGTTGCTCAATGTTAATGTTCCTCCAGTTAATTGGGAAGAAATTGCTGGTGTCCAACTGACTCGCCAAGGAGTGCGCCGCTATGTAGATGTTTTTGATAAACGCATTGATCCGCGTGGTAAAACCTACTACTGGTTAACTGGCGAAGTTTTAGAAGATGTTGAACCACCAGCTGGATTAAATCTTGAGCAAAACGTCCCTATTGATGTGAATGTGATTCGAGATAACTACATTAGTATTACGCCATTGCAATACAATCTTACCTATGGTAATGCACTAGATAAGTTATCTAACTGGGAATTCAATTTTTCTTAGGGGTTTCTGGGAAGCAGGGACAGGAAAATTCAATGCCCAAGGGAGCAATGCAAAAAAGTGAGATCATCGTGAAATGAGCAGCGCAGGGGGAGAGAGATAAAGTACGAGTAATTTTTATCACTAAAGTTTATCGTCTATTCACTTAATTTCTTTCTCTCCCTCTTCTTCCCCATTTCATAAAATCGCATTGCTCCCATGCCCATGGCCTCTTTATTATGCAATAGAGTCAAATTTAGGCTATAAAGTAGGAGCTTGATATTACTGATACACATATTCTGGGCATAATTAGGTAAGTGCTTGGTACGACCTCACCTGGTTTACATAACTTAGCTCAAACTACTTATGCTGTTTTACCAATAATTACCAATAATTTATTTCTCTATCTTCTCCGGTAAAACAGTATAAATTTAACAAAACAACTAACACTTTTTTCTTGCTCGCCTGCTCAGTCCAGAAAGCAATACCCATGTCAAGGATAGAGAATCAATTTACCGTGCAATTTTGGGGCGTTCGCGGCAGCATCCCCAGCCCAGGGCCACACACTGTCCGTTATGGCGGTAACACCCCTTGTATCTCAATGCAAGTGGGCGGTAAACGCTTAATTTTCGATGGCGGTACAGGGCTGCACGTTTTGGGACAATCTTTATTGCGCCAAATGCCACTAGAAGCCTATTTATTTTTCACTCACTCTCACTGGGATCATGTGCAGGGGTTTCCCTTTTTTGTCCCAGGATTTGTGAAAGGGAATAATTTTCATATTTACGGTGCGATCGCTCCTGATGGTTCTACCGTAGAACAGCGTCTTAATGATCAGATGCTCCACCCCAATTTTCCTGTACCGTTACAGATCATGCAGGCTAACCTGCATTTTCATGACGTTCACCCAGGAAAACCGATACAAATTGATGACATTACTGTAGAAACAGCATCACTCAACCATCCTGGTGAAGCGGTGGGATATCGAGTCAACTGGTGTGGTGGGGCGGCAGTTTATATTACCGACACAGAACATTTTCCTGATAAATTGGATGAAAATGTGCTGTGGTTGGCTCGGAATGCGGATATTTTGATTTACGATTCCACTTATACTAACGACGAATACTATTCTCCTAAATCACCGAAAATTGGTTGGGGACATTCTACTTGGCAAGAGGCGATAAAAGTAGCTAAAGCGGCCAATGTCAAGACGCTAGTCATTTTTCATCATGATCCTGCTCATGACGATGATTTTTTAGATCATGTAGGTTCTCAAGCCTTTGCCCAGTTTCCTGGTGCAATTATGGCACGGGAAGGCATGGTACTTCAAATTCCGGTTTCAGCCCCGTTATCAGAATCTTTTTCTGTTAGTAATCTTGCTGGATAAAAGTTGCTGTCGGAGTGAGGGATGATTTTAGATTAGATTGGTGATTAGGAACTATCAACTGGTTTGAGTGTACCTATGAGGTAACTAGCAACCGATTGATGGTGAAATAAACCTCAATTCCCAAAATCCAAGTGCTAAATCTGTCTCAAAATGGGTGTTCTGTGTGGGTTGCTGATGCAACTGAAAGACTGCTAACGCCAACTGCTGTCGCCCTTGGCAAATTTGATGGCGTCCATCTTGGCCATCAAAGGGTGATTCAACCAGTTTTGCAGCCAGTCAAAAGAGATGGGAAGCTGGGACTCGCTACGCCACCACTCCCACAAGCAGACCCCCTAGCAGCACCACAAGAACGGATATACTCCACAGTCGTAACTTTTCGCCCTCATCCCCAAGAATTTTTCACAGGACAAGCCCGGACTTGGTTAACACCGTTAGATGAAAAAGTCGAACAATTGCGATCGCTTGGGGTAGAACAACTAGTCTTACTGCCTTTCGACAGGGATTTAGCAGCTTTGTCTCCCGAAGAATTTGTAGAAAAAATTCTCGTGCAGAGGCTACACTGTCAGCAAATTAGTGTCGGGCAAGACTTTTGTTTTGGTAAACATCGTCGTGGTACTGCTCAAGATTTGCAGGCGATCGCCGCTACATATAATATTCCTGTCACCGTAGTTACTCTAGAAACTTCTACCCTTCCCGCCCTCAACAAAAATAGTTGTACCAGCCTAGATATCAGTGACAATGCTCCCATTAGCACTTCACTAATTCGCAAGTCTCTAGAAACTGGAGATATCAAAAATGCTAATCGATGCTTGGGAAGACTGTACACCTTAATTGGTACGGTTGTGGAAGGTGAGCAAATAGGTAGAACCATTGGCTTTCCTACCGCTAACCTGGAACTCCCTATTGATAAGTTTGTCCCCTGCAAAGGGGTTTATGCTGTTCGCGTGCAGATTCTGAGTGAGACACCGGAAACTAATACATCACGTGAGATTTGGGGAGTGATGAATATAGGCAACCGTCCCACCGTCAACGGGACTTATTCCTCAGTAGAAGTACATCTGTTAGATTGGATTGGCGATTTGTACGGAAAAAAGCTAATTGTGGAGTTAGTCGAATTTCTGCGTCCAGAACAAAAATTTCCGTCCCTAGAAGCCCTCAAAAGTCAAATTCAACAAGATTGCGCGATCGCTATACAAGTTTTATCACAAAGCTGAATTTGGGCATTGGGATTAAGAGGAATTGGGGCAGGGTGCAAAAAAAGTCAAAAGTCAAAAGTCAAAAGTCAAAAATTATTTAATTTTGAATTTTGAATTGCTTAAGTGGGAACACTGTAAATACCGGGGTGGGGAATAAGGCATAGGTTATTCTCTACTCCAGTTTCTTCTAGCCCAATCACCAACCCCAACCTGTGGTACATGAGAGAAAAAATTGACGCTCTAACCCAAAATCTTAACCGTACCATCGTTGGTAAAACCGAAGCCATACGCCTAGTTCTAGTGGCATTATTAGGCGGTGGTCATGCCCTTTTAGAAGATGTCCCTGGAGTCGGTAAAACTCTCCTCGCTAAATCCTTAGCACGTTCAGTTGATGGTAAATTTCAACGGCTACAATGTACCCCTGATTTACTACCAACAGATATCACAGGTACTAACATCTGGAATCCCAAAAGCGGCGAATTTAGTTTTCTCCCCGGCCCTGTGTTTGCGAATGTGTTGTTAGCTGACGAAATCAACCGCGCCACACCCCGCACTCAATCGGCTTTGCTGGAAGTCATGGAAGAACACCAGGTGACAGTGGATGGTGTTTCCCGCCCTGTACCGCAACCTTTCTTTGTGATTGCTACCCAAAATCCTATCGAATATCAAGGTACTTTCCCGCTTCCAGAAGCTCAAATGGATCGATTTATGCTCTCCTTGAGTTTGGGTTATCCCTCGGCGGACGAAGAATTAGAAATGCTGCAAAATCTCCAGCATGGAATCAAGGTAGATGATTTACAATCTTGTATAAATTTGGCAGAAATAGCAAAATTACGTCAATTCTGCTCCCAGGTGAAAGTCGAAACTTCCTTGCAACAATACATTCTAGAATTGGTGCGGACAACACGCCAAGATGAAGAGATTAGCCTTGGTGTGAGTCCACGGGGTACAGTAGCCTTACAAAAAGCCACCCAAGCCTTAGCTTTTCTGTTGGGGCGTGATTATGCGATTCCTGATGACGTGAAGATGCTCGCGCCTCATGTGCTGTGTCATAGACTCATTCCCAGAGGTGGGCGTAGTGCGAGAAGTGTTGTTGAGCGATTATTGCGATCGCTTTCTATTCCTTAAGCTGAAATTTCCTGATCTAGCCAGAAGTTGAGCGGTGTTAGCATCTGTCAAATACTCCAAGTCTAAAGACACGCTCGCTTGACGGCTTTTCAAGTCACTTTCTCTCAATCAATTTTGGATTTTAGATTGGCAATTTTAGATTTGTTCCACCCACAAGGGGTGGGACTTGTACCGAAAAAACAATCCAAAATCCAAAATTAGCACGATAAACTGGTATCAAACCTTCACCTCAGTCATGAGGCGAGTTAATATCCGCTTTCTTCTTCGTATTCTGGCTGTCTTTCTTTGACTTTTTTAGGGATATTCACTGGTTGCGGTGGTGTATCTTCCCAAGCATCGCCTTCTAAATCCTCATAATCATCGTAATCGTTGGCGTAGGGCTTGGGCTTGAATGGTTGGGCTGGTGGTTCTTGATATCTGTCCCTACCTGTGGCTTCACTCCAGTTATCTTCTTCGTCTTCTTCGTATTGAATGGACTCGTAAGAGCGCGCCTTCATGACTTCACGCCGTGGTCTTTCTTCTTCTATGTAGTCCTCATTCCATTCTTCTTCTATAGCTACGGGTTCGGGGGTGCGAATTTTAGGCTTGGGTGGTTGTAAGGGTACGCCACTGGGAAGTTGATTGGATGGTGCAACGGTGCGGGGTGCAGAATAGCCGTATTCTTCCTCTGCACCTCTTTCCCAAGGTGCTTTACCGATGCCCAGTCTTTCCAAAACACCAACTGTTAACTGGTTGACGCGTTCTTCAGCACCTTCAAACACAATTAATCGGCTGGGGCCGGTGCTAACAACTTCTTCTATTGATATCTCGTAGGTACTCAAAAACTGGTCAGGAATTTGTGGCACTCCCAGGGAAGCGATGATGATGGAGTTTAGTTTACCTGTTTCGCCTTCAAATTTGAAGCCGCGCACTTTGCCTAATACTTCACCTGTTTCTGTAATTACTTCCCAGTTCATCAGGTTACTGAGGCCTTCGACTTCAATATCTTCGATGACATCTTCGTTATCAACCAGGATGACATCACCAAATTGGTTGATGCTGCTAAGGTACATATAACGTGGCAGACCAGAGATGGAGATCAGGCTGTCTCGCAAACCAAGAGCCACAACCTCTCTTTGATCAATATCTACCCAAACTTGACTCACAATGCCTAGTCGTTTGCCATTGTCGCGGGTAATCACCTGGGTATTTAATATGTCGGAACGCCTAATTATCTGTTCAGAGGTCATTCTATACGGAGTCCTGATCTCGAATCCGGTTTATCTATACACTATTATTAACAAAAACTCAAGCAGATGTATTCGAGGATTGCAATTTAATGCCCAAAACTTGGGTGTAAGCTCCCCTTGCTTGAGTAACGCCAATTGTGCGTTCGGCTGATTCTATCATCGGACGGCGCAAACTCACAACTATGAACTGGGCTTGTTGTGCCTGTTGTTTAATCATTCTAGATAATCGTTCGACATTTGCGCCATCAAGAAACATATCAACTTCGTCAAAGGCGTAAAAAGGTGAGGGACGGTAGCGTTGCAGGGCGAAGATAAAGCTGAGGGCGGTGAGGGATTTTTCACCCCCAGACATGGAAGCAAGTCTTTGGACTGGTTTACCTTTGGGGTGGGCGACTAAATTCAAGCCGCTAGCAAAGGGATCTTCGGGATTGTCGAGTTGCAGGTAGCCGTCACCGTCGGAAAGGATGGCAAAAATTGATTGAAAGTTGATGTTAACAGCATCGAAGGCTTCTTTAAAGGCTTGTTGTCGCAAGGTGGTAAAGTTTTCAATTCTTAAGAGTAATTCCGTGCGTTCTCCTTCTAATGTCTGCAATTTTTGACTAAGTTCTTCCAGGCGGTTTTGGGTACGTTCGTATTCTTCCAAAGCCAACATATTCACAGGTTCCATTGCCTGCAAGCGTTTGGATAGAGATCGCAATTCTTTCTGCAATTCTTCTAAGTCTACTTTATCTGGGACTTCCGGTAAGGGATTGGGCAATTCGGCGGCGACTTCTTGTAGTTGGGTTTGCAGTGCTGCTAAGTCTTCCCGCCGTTTGAGTTGGGTTTCTTCTAGTTTTTGGATTTCCCATTCTAATTGTTGTTGGCGCAGCAAATGCGATCGCACTTGCTGTTCTAGTGCATCCCGTTGTTGTTTTTCTTCACCCAAATTCTTTTCCATTTCGTTCATTTGGGTGCGGGTGGCGGTGATTTGAGTGCTGAGGGCTGAGTGCTGAGTGCTGAGGGTGGTGATTTGGGTTTGTTGGGTTTGTTGTTCTTGTTGATAGTCGGTAATGCGTTGTTCGGCTTCCTGGATGCGTTCTTGCAGACGTTGCTGCTGATTTTCCAGATTTTTTAGTCTTTGTTCGGCTTCCCTAAAGGCGGTTTCTCGTTGCTGTAATTGCTGTTCTTGAGTTTTTATTGTCGCCTGGATTTGTTGCCATTCGCTGGGGGTTTGGGAGGCTTCTAACTCGGCTAGGGTGTGGCGGAGTTGCTGTAATTGGCTTTCTTGTCCTGGGAGTTCATTATTTAATATTTCTAGGCGGGATTGGGCTGTGGTGAATTTTTCGGTGTTTTGGGTGAGTTGCGATCGCGTCCCTGTTAACTGGGCTGTTAAACTCTTAATATCTTTTTGCAACTGCTCTAATTGCAACTGCTGTTCTCGCCGTGCTTGGCGTGTTTCTGTGAGTTCT
Organism: Anabaena sp. CCY 9402-a; assembly: GCF_963920945.1. NCBI lineage: Bacteria > Bacillati > Cyanobacteriota > Cyanophyceae > Nostocales > Nostocaceae > Anabaena > Anabaena sp. CCY 9402-a. The sequence goes on along the minus strand of NZ_CAWUDL010000123.1, from coordinate 2,817 downwards.
TGGGATAGTTGTTTGGTTTTAACTGATAAAGTAGCGATCGCATCACTACAACGGTCTAAAATCCGATCAATATCCTGCAAACGCTGTTTTAAAGCCACAACTTCGTCTGATTCCGCCGCTTCTCCCTTCCCGAAGCGCAACGATGAACGCTGATTCATGCTACCGCCAGTCATTGCGCCACTGGTTTCTAGTAGTTCCCCGTCTAAGGTGACGATGCGATACAAGCCGAGATTCTTCCGCGCCTGTTCCAAGTTGGCGAATACGACGGTGTTACCGAACACATAATTAAATACATCACGATAACGGCGATCGCATTCTACTAAATTCACTGCATAACTCACAAAGCCGTTAGCTAATCGGAGTGTTGCATCTTGGGTAATTCTAGGGGCTTGAATTTTATTTAAAGGTAAAAATGTTGCTCTCCCGGCGCGTTTTTGTTTGAGTAATTGAATCCCGGCGGAGGCGATACCGTCATCTTCGACTACAATGTGTCCCAAACGCGCCCCAGCCGCAATTTCCAACGCCAACTGAAAACGGGGTTCTACCCGTCCCAAATGTACCACCAAACCGCAAACCCCAGGCATTCCCGATTGGATGATCACTTTACTCGCTTGAGTTCCCTGCACTTCTTGCTGTGCTTGGGTTTGCGCGTCAATTTTATCTAACTGACGCTGCTTTTCCCGTTGTTCTTGCAATAGCCGCTTTTGGGTTTCCTGTTGGATTTGTAATTCCTGTTCCGTAGCGGCGAGATTTTGGGCTAAATCTTGAATAGGTTCGTTGGAAGTCTGAAACTCTGCTTCTAATTTTGTACACTCAGCTTGTTTTTCTGCTAACTGCGGTTCTAAAGTGGCAATTAACTGAGTTTCTTCTTGAATTAACTCCTGTAATTGACTATTGCGTTCCTTTAGTTGTGCTTGTTCAGTACGCTGGGGTTCTAAAGTTTGCAGCAAAGTTTCAATTTGACGGTTGAGTGCAGTTTGTTGCTGTACCCACGCCTCCGAAGCTGTAGCGATCGCTGCGGCGGCTTCACGGGACTGTTCTAACCCTTGTTGTGTCTCCTCCCGTTGCTGCTGACAATAGAGGATAGATTGCTGTTCTAGACCCTGTGCTTGGGCAATTTCAGCCAATCCCTGATGATGCTGTTGAACTTCCTGCTGAGTTTGCGCCAACCGCCTAACAGTTTCCTGCAAAGCTGTGGTTAACTCCGTTTGCTGACGTTGTAATTGCTTCCGTTCCGCCTCTTGGGTAGCGAGGGTAGACTGTACCGCCAATAATTCCTCTTCACCCAAAGCTTTTACATGAGCATTGAGTTGTTCTAATTGTGCCGTTTTCTCAGCAATTTCTGTATTTAGGCTGGTGAGTTGAGTTGTCAGTTCACCATAATTGCGATCGCCGGCTTGAATTTCCATCGCCAACTTTTCCTGCTGCGCTTGCAAGGAACGCCAAGACAGAACCGCCTCCCAAGACTGCTTATGCAAAAATTCAGTCCGTAACTTTTGATACTTCTCCGCCTTAGCCTTATCTTGAGACAGGCGATCGCGCTGTAAAGTTAACTCAGTCTCAATAATCCGACAACTATCTTCCTTTTCCTTCACCTCATCCAAAGTAGCCTTAGCTTGATGAATCTTGCGATCAAAAGCAGCCACCCCAGCCAACTCATCAATAATTTCCCGACGTTCCTTAGCATTCATCGAGATAATACTAGTCACATCACCTTGCAGCACCACGTTATACCCTTCTGGGTAAATCCGCACACTTTCCAACTGCTCATGCAACTCTGTCAGCGTACAAGAAGCACCATTAATATAGTAATTCGATGTATAACTTCCCTGATGAGTTACCCGTAGCCTCCGAGTTACACTCCATTCCGTTGGCTTGTGACCATTGCCATTAACTATTGGCTGTGGTTCATTTTCTGCCTCATCTTGTAATAATTCTTCATCACTGCTGACCACTGACACCTGATCATTGACATCTACCAAATCAGATAAATCAAAAGTCACAGTCACACTAGCTTCCACCGCCGCGCGACTTTTAGCCGTTTGAGTATTATTCACCAAATCTGGGAGGCGATCGGCGCGCATCCCCTTAGAACTAGAAAGTCCTAAACAAAACAGCAGTGCATCCAAAATATTCGACTTACCCGAACCATTTGGCCCAGAGACGACAGTGAACCCCGGTAGTAGAGGGACTGAAGTAGTACCACCGAAGGATTTAAAGTTGGTAAGTTCGACGCGCTTAATATGCACCATAGGTGCTAGATCATAGGGATAATGAAGAACAAGTGTATCAATTAATTTAAAAATAGCAACTAGTTTAGCCGAGAGAATTCCAGATTTTTCATTCCAGAGACTCCCATGCCAGGATTTGCCAGTCTGTTCATAGTACAACATACAATCAGACTGACTGAGTGATGATCGCTAAATCATGGGTAGGGGCGATCGCCTTCGGTTGGTCGCATACCATCGCCCATCACAATTGCATCAAAAAGTTTTAGACAAACAAACGCGTTAGCTAGTACAGCACGGCGTAAGTAAACAGACCATTCTCAATCGTTTAAAGCCTTAATATACAACACTTTGATTTTTGACTTCCGCGTAGCGGTACTAGTCTCTCAACTCGCCTACAAAACACTGAGGTAAGTTTGCTCAGAATTCATCGGTAAAACCCGCAACTTACGATTTTTTAAGTCTGGTTCTAACCCTAAAACTTCCATTGGCGTTACACCCAAAAGTGCATAAGGTACTTCTGTCAGTTCCAAACCAATACTTCTCGGTTAAGAACAAAAGCAAGGTAAAGTGATAATTGTTCACTTAC
>NZ_CAWUDL010000122.1:0-10277 GCF_963920945.1 Anabaena sp. CCY 9402-a | reverse complement strand
TAACTAACTCCCCGGTTTGGCTAACACCTGACTGGGGGCTTTTTTTATGTCTAGCCATCAATAATTAGCGAATTTGAGAAATTTGTCCTGAAACTACTCAATAGAGGTAGAACAATTAATTGGTAGATGCACCCTGATAACTAACTCCCCGGTTTGGCTAACACCTGACTGGGGGCTTTTTTTATGTCTAGCAATCAGTAACTCCATCAATAACAAGTTTATTTAGGAGATACTGATTACTTCTAAAAAACGTTAACTAGTTTGATGAACGTACCCTAATCAATAACTCCCCTAATTGACTGCCACCGACGAGAGCTTTTTTTTCGTATGCAAAAAAGCAACTCCATTTGTGACAATTCCTCCGGAATTTATTATTGAATCATAGAACAACTAATTGGTAGATGCACCCTGATAATTGACTCCCCTGGCTGGCTGCCACCACTAGGGGCTTTTTTTTGGAAAAACTACCGTCAACCATCACATAAATTTATCCGGAAGACAGAAATTTATCCTGGAAAAATTAATTGATAGATACACCTTAATAACTAACTTCCCTGTTTCTTTGGTAATCGCTAGAGCCTTTAAGGGTAGATGTTTAATTGGTCTGCTCTGGTGATTGGTAGTTGCTTGGGGCTACACTTTAGCTCAAGATTGGAGTTTTATTCTAGCCCAGATGATGTGTTATTGGTGTGAATGTCACAGTCTGTTAACTAGATTTTCTTGAGTCTCAGGAATTATAACTTATTTTTCACTGAGTAGGTGTAAATTTATCGCAGAGTCATTACCTATCATATTTTGAATAAGTAATCTGAAAAATGTTCCCATTGAGTGATGATGATTACTTAATTTTGGTTGACTCTTTTCTCGCCCTGATTTGTAGTGTTTGCACATACTTAAGTAAGTATATGTTGGGAAGAGAATGGGTTTGCGATGACCTGTGGTCGGTTGTAGACTGTCGCCTACTGTGGGTGGGTATATCATCGCCTCATCATAGAGCCAAAAAATACCAGATTTACAGGATAATTTACTGCTTCAAGATAGTTATGATTCCAGGCGATGGCTCTATATTAGTAGAGAACTACTTATGATTTTTGTGCTGAGAGAGCATATCTTAATGCTTATGTCTCGGTTTTCTCACAGTTAAAATTTTTCTCTAGAATCTTTACCCTGTGATAGATTAATACGGCTATGTCTAGAGATATACTTAAGTATATCGGCTACATCTAAAAGAGATACAAAGCTACATGAGTTTAGCTGTTATTAAATTTTCTTCCGAAGAATGCGGTATCTGCCACAAAATGTCTTTTTATGACCAAAAGGTGGCTGAAGAACTAGGCTTGCAATTTATTGACGTAAAAATGCAGGATACAGCGACCTATCGCAAATATCGCAAGATTCTGCTCACCCAGTATCCTGATAAATCTGAAATGGGATGGCCTACCTACATTATTTGTGATTCTCCAGAAGGTGAATTCCAAATCATCGGTGAAGTGAAAGGAGGACATCCCAAAGGAGAATTTAGAACTCGTCTACAGCAGGTTATCAATTCCACTGCTAATCAGAACTAATCACCTCAAAGGATTTTACCTCTAGGACAGGGCCAATCATGGCAATGGTCATGATATCCTCGCGCACCTGTCCTTTAACTTGAGCTTTTTGCCCAGCTTTGAGTAATTCTTTATCTGCACCCTTGAGGATTTCATAGGTAGCACCCTCATCGGTGACTAATGCCCATGTACCCATGCCAAGTTCACGGCGTTCGATTTTACCTGTAACTGTGATGCTCATAATAAGTGCTGAGTAGGGCTGAGTAGGGCTGAGTAGGGAGTAGGGAGTAGGGAGTAGGGAGTAAAAATTCTACCTTGTCTACCTTGCCCCTACTCCCCTCTACGCTGTTTGTCCTTCGTTATTCAATGCTAAACGTGCTAGTGCATAACAGAGTAAGGCGTTGGCTATGAGGAATATCCTGGCTAAGTTGTCACTACCTAAGCCCCAAACGGCTGGGTCTAAAACTGCGCTGACTGTTAAGCAAGCGGCTACACCCAGGGTAGAACCAATGGCGAACCATTTCCAGTTGGGATGACCTAGTAGTAATGCCATCAACACAATTGGAATTAATACACTGGCAAATATGGGATTTAAAGCACCAGTCCCTTGGATGGTGTTGCCTAATTCGGGTAAGGAACTACCTAAAACGCGGAAAGGCCACTGGGGTAGGTCAAAGATATAGATACCTTTGAGGAAGAATAACCCAGAACTACCAAAAATCAGTCCGCTAGATAATGACCAACTCCAAGCAAAGGGGAAGTAAACCCGCAGAAACCACGCTAGGAGATAAGAACCAACTACCATTAATACCTTTGGTAATAATGCTACCGCACCGCCATCTATCCAAAAGCCAGGGTTGAGATAGCCGTTATCCCGCAACCAACGGAAGAAATCTTGAAAGCTGATTTTCCCTTCGATGGCGAGTTTCACTGCTGCTTCGGCGTTGAGTTGTCCAGCACCGTAGTAGTTGAGTCCATCGTCTTGAATGACTCTTGCTGACTGCTTGAGGACTTTTAAAATTTCCTCTGGTTCTTCGATGCCTTTAGCTTTGATTAAAGCTGCTACACCGGCAACGTGAGGAGAAGCCATGCTTGTACCTTGGAGTCCCAGAAACACGCCTTCGCCTTGTTCGTTGATGGTTTCTTGCAGAATTGACCCTGCATCAGTTCCACCAGGTGCGGAAATATCAACGCCAGCACCAAAGTTAGAATAAGGGGCTTTTTCTCCATCGGGGCCAAATGCTGAAACACCAATCACGTAGGGGTAACGGGCGGGATAGGAAGCAGAATTTTCGTTTTCGTTACCGGCGGCGGCAATGATGACTACACCTTTTCTGTGGGCATAGTCAATGGCTTGCTTGAGAAGTTGACTTTCACCGCCACCTCCTAAGCTCATATTAATTACATCTGCGCCTTTGTCAGCTGCAAATTTAATGGCTTCGGCAATATCGGCAACAGTCCCGCCACCATAGGAACTCAAAACTTTTAAGGGCATGAGTTTGGCTTCGTAGGCAATACCTGCTACACCATATTTATTATTGGTGGCTTGGGCGATAGTCCCGGCGACGTGTGTACCATGTCCGTTGTCATCGCTGGCTTCTTCTTTGTCGTTGACAAAATCGTAACCTTTGACGAATTTTGTTTCTTGCAAATCCCGGACTTTGGTAACGCCTGTGTCAATGACTGCGACAGTTACGCCACTGCCTTTAGTTTGACTCCATGCACCTTCAACACCGATTTTGTGGAGATTCCACTGTTTGCTGTAATATTCGTCGTTGGGTGCAGTTAATGAGGGTTGTACATCTTCGCCGTTCTGGGGTCTTAATATTTCGCCTAGCCAAGTAGGTTTGGCTGCTGGCTCAATTAGGTTATAGATGTAGTTCGGCTCGATAATTTCTGTAGCTTTAGCAAAGGAAGATTTCTTTAGTTCTTTGAGTCTTTTGCGATCGCCTTTGATAATATAAACATTGTCTCGTGCTGAGAATTTATTATCTAGTTGAGGAGTAACGTTGTATTTTTGAGCGATCGCTTGTAAATCTTGCTTGATCACCTCGGCTGGAATATCTTCCCGAAAATCTAACAAAATTGTCTGAAATTCGCCTTTAGCTGCTAGTCCCTGAAAATTCAGAAACCCAAATACAGCCGATACCAACCCGATGACAAACAAGCACAATATTATAAGTTTTCTCATACCAACTCATCACCGCTTTTTGCCAGTTTGCTCACTACGATAACTTATCTGTGTCCCTAATTGGTGGACTTGGCAATTTAGTTAACCTTTTTTAGTTAAATTTTTGACTTAGGACTATTTAAACGATGGAACGTGGACTTTTATGGTTGCCTCTATTAATAATATTTTTCTGGTTGGCTTGGCAAGGGTCAAAGGAGTATCAAAAAGTTGAAGCCTATCGTACTTGGGCAGAGCAATTTGATCGCGCTAAGTATGATATTTATGCGGTCTTGGGTCAAAAAGATAACGATATCACTTGGGGTAAACCCACAGCCAAAGGGCTAATTCAACTAGAAACTTTTTCTTTAGTTGATGTCCAAAAAATCCAACTTTTGATAGATAAAAAAGTAATAGATATTCATTCTTTACCTAATAAGAGTCGTTCTATTGAGCTAGAATTTATCTTTACCGACACAACTAAATCGGTGAAAGTTCCGTTTACAGAAATTCCCTTAGCAGCAGAATGGGGTAAATTTTTGCAAGCGGCATTGCAAAACTTACATCAGGAACAAAATCAGTAATTATTAGTCTCGTTAGTCAGAATTTAATTAATTGACATTTAAATTTGAGATGGTATTCATTGTAGTTTATTAAGTAGCTTGTCAAAAATATCTCTAAATTTGTCCTTGGCTTGATAAAACTGGGATATATCCCAATCAGGCGGACGTGGCTGATCTAGCTGAATTTTATCTAAATAGACATGATATTTCACCTCAATTTGTAATGCTTCAACCCCTGTTATTTGGCTGTAATGTCGAGTGATATAACCGCCAGTAAATATTTTATTTCTCACCACTTGGTAGCCCTGAAATACAAAACTATCTTCGACTGTTGATATCAAGAAGTTGCCACAGCTTTTCCCATTAAGATTCCCCAAACATATTTGGTCATCAATTAATCCGCCAAAACTGTGTAAGTCGAGTAGATAAACTTTACCAAATTCTTGAACTTTCTCTTTTAGGAGTTTTTCTAATTTTCGGTGGTAAGGAAGATAATAGTTTTGGATGCGGTTTTGTATATCTTCTACTCTGGGATTATTTTTATAAATTGGTTGACCAAATGCTGTTTGTAGCGGTACAACAGATGACCAGAAATTTCCTGCTAAGGGTTCTTTTTTTTCTCGGTTTAAGTCAACTACATATCGACTGTAATTAGCTTGCATGACTGTTACTCCCAATTGCGGGAGAAAATCATATAGTTTATCTAAATGCCAATCTTGGTTGGGGAGATATGCCTGAAATAATAGTGTAGTTATCTCTTGGGGAATTGCTAGCCCACTATGAGGGAGATTAGCAACTACTGGGACTGGTTTAGATATCGGTGTCTTAATAGTAAATAAATCCATTTGATTAATATGAATGCTGAAATAATATCCAAAATTCCTGTTGCTTTAACCATTGCCGGTTCAGATAGTGGAGGCGGTGCGGGAATTCAAGCTGATTTACGCACCTTTGCCTTTCATTGTGTCCACGGTACTAGTGCTATAACCTGCATTACGGCTCAAAATACTCTAGGGGTGGCGCGAGTTGATGCTATGCCGCCAGAGGCTGTTATAGCCCAAATGCGAGCAGTCGTTGAGGATATTGGCGTACAAGCAACGAAAACTGGAATGTTGCTGAACCAAGAAATTATTGCGGCTGTTTCCCAGCAAGTAGAGGCTTTACAAATTGATAACTTAGTTGTTGACCCGGTGATGGTATCACGCACTGGGTCGCAATTAATTGATGATGATGCTATTAAGACACTCCGCGAGCAACTTATTCCCCAGGCAGCTATTATTACACCCAATCGCTACGAAGCCCAGATTCTCAGCAGTTTAACGGTAAATACCTTAGATGATATGAGGGCAGCAGCCCAAGTAATTCATCGCAATTTAAAGGCGAAAGTTGTTTTAGTTAAGGGTGGGGGAATGCTAGGAAATGCCCGTGGCGTTGATATTTGGTTTGATGGGCAAAAGTTAGAAACCTTAACTGCACAGCAAGTAGATACTCAGAATACTCATGGTACTGGTTGTACTTTATCAGCTGCGATCGCGGCCAATCTAGCCAAAAACAAAGATTTATGGCAATCTGTACAACAAGCTAAAAAATATGTTACCAATGCACTCACTTACGCCTTAGATATCGGCAAAGGTCAAGGCCCTGTAGGACACTTCTTTCCTTTGTTATCCAACGAAGAATTACACAGTGTAGCCATTAATCAACGCTAGGCATTTGTCAAATTTCTATTCCCCATGCCCATTAACTAATGTGTAAATCCTGACAATATAACTTGAGATATTTTGGCAATAAGAGTATTTTTCCATATACTCATTGCGCTAGTTGTAAGGCTGACTATCTTTTGATAGGATGGCGCATACTTTAATTAACCTCATTTTGATACCAAGCAAGCGATGCGAACAACCACCGGTTCTGTTCATGGCAATCCATCAAAACCAACATCTCCGACTCATCCAACCTCCGTACCATTATACGTATATAGGGAATTATCAGGAGAATTAAAAGCAACACAGTCACAGTTGGATATGCTGACTGCTAAAAATCAACAATTAGTGCAAGAAAATCAACTCCTGCGCCATGAAATTACTCAAGTTGTTAAATCTTTTATACATTTGCAAAAACTAGTAGATTACCGTATTACTCCAAATTCTCACCCTGAAGTGAGTAATATCCCCAGTAATCATCAGTCTTCAGAAGCTAAAACACGCTCACAGGTTACTCGTTCACGCCAGCCTGTTGTACCTGAAGCGTCTAGCAGCAAAAGCCGTCAGACTAATTTTGCTGTGCCTGTAGTAGAAATCAATCCTCTTGTGCCAGAAACAGTCTTGATTGAAGAACAAGAAGTAGGTTACTATCCTACCTCTAAGTCAGAGGCTAAGGAAGTTAATGGTTGGTGGTTAGCAATCAGTATTGTGTTCATTATGTTGACAGCTTTTGGGGCTGGATATTTAATTGTGCGTCCCCTATTTGAACAACAAAATCGCTAGTACAAGAAGATAGAAATCCATCTCTATTGGTTATCTTGATTCATCAATTGCAGTGAATCGAATTGACTAGGATCATTTGGTGAAACTGGCTGTTTTTCTATCTGCATCAACTCAGAATTAATCTTCAAAATAGTAGTTCGCAATTGGCGATTTCTCTGAAGTAATTTTTTTCCATTTTAGCCCCCTTTTAACGCCCCATGCCCTGGTGGGTGGGGCGGTTGACTAATATTGTTTGCTCCTAACTATTCAATGCCTTAATAAACCGTTGTAAACTCTTAAACACATTGGGCTTTTTCCCTGGTGCAGCAGTGCTATCTGTAGATGTTTGTGGTTGTCCTTTGGCGAGAATTAAATCTATCTCATCACCGGATGGTTTATTGGGCAATTCGGCTATTTTTGACCATGTGTTGCTATTTTCTACCCAAATTTCCCACAATCCAGGGTAGCAACGGAATACAGCTGTTTCATCATCTACGGGACGCAGGTAATAGCAGGACTCAATGGTACTGATGAAACGTTTGCGGGTTTGTCTGGCGGCGTAACCAATGCCCACAACGCCGGAATCTTCTAGGCGGGGGTTCAACATAACGAAGGGGCGATCGCCTATTATTTCACAAATTTTTTCCAGTTGCGGCACTTCTACAGATGTAGGGGCGATAAATAAGAAAATTTCATCCTCTGGCTGAATTTTGGATTGGATAGAAGCAACCCTACCTGTACCAATATCCAAAATTTTAAATGGGGTATCTGCCCAATCCCGCCGGGCTAAACCCGCCGCGCCAGCATCAGCAAAAAAGATTTTCAAACGAGATTCATATTCTGTAAAGACAGGTAAAAATTGTTCCGCCACGGGCATAAACTTGAGTTCTGGAAACAGTAACTCAACTTGGATGCGGCTATAACCGTCTGCTAAAGCGGCTTTGGTGGCTTCACGCGCTTGGGCGATCGCATCTTCTAAGGTATTTGGCAATTCCGGCATAATCTGTATATGGCTATTTCGTATTTACTCCTATTGTTTCAGGATTGGCTCTGATTTTCACCCCTCAGTTTCAGAGAAAATTATGTTTGAGTGTTCTATAACTGGGTCAAAATCAGCCATATACCTGTCGGTAGTTAACACTTTTGGGATGACTTAGAAAACAGATTGCGAATTAAGGTTCGCATATGTTATGAATAGAAGTAAACATTGAAGTGTCTAAAGAAGCACAACCAAAACAGATTATTATCTATGCCAATCAAGGCGGTTATGAACCGTTTACAGAGTGGATAGATAATTTACTAGATAAACAGGGAAAGCGACGCATCCTGCAACGTTTACGCCGACTGGAACAAGGAAATTATGGTGATGTTGCTCCCATAGGAGATGGTTTAAGTGAATTGCGAATGTTCTTTGGCTCAGGCTACCGTGTTTATTTTGGCGAAGACCAGGAAAATATTGTTATCGTCTTATGTGGAGGTGATAAAGATACTCAACAAAAAGATATTGATTCTGCAAAAGCTTATTGGAAGGAGTATCTAAGTCGTGAGAAAATTTAGAACACTTGATGAATTTGAGGAAGAATACTTCCGCAAGCACCCTGAAGAAATTGATGATTATTTGACCGAGATATTTCAAGAATACGCACAAGACAATGACGCTGGGGCATTACTGGCCTCCTTGCGCGTGATTGCCCGTTTACGGGGAATTAGTGAAATAGCCTCACAAGCAGGTATGACGCGCCGAGGGCTACAAAAAGCTTTATCTAGCAATGGCAATCCACGTCTTGAAAACGTTAATTCTATTATGAAAGCAATGGGATATTGCCTCACACCACAAAAAATCATGCAGTCTGGGGCAGAGTGAATCTCCTATTACACGCTTTTATCTATAATGATTAAGTTAAAACCAACGGCAATGAATATCTTTATCCTGGAATCATAAATCCCCATCTAGATAGGGTTTGGATGATTCTTGGCAGCTTAGAATTAGCTCCATAGCTATATGGAGATTGCGATGGAAAAGCTCAAATTTAAACCGGGTAGTATTTACGAATTTGTGGACAGCGACAAAACTCCCGTTTTCTCAAAATTGAGATACTTGGAAACAGTTTTTAACCCCGATAGTAAAGAAATCACACTCCATTTTGAGATATCGGACGATAATACAGGAAATCCAAAAGATATTTACTTTAGCCAAAGCAGTATCAACCAACAAATAGGCAATATAGTTGAAGCTAGTGAGTATCAGGTTAGATATGAATACTGAGTTAATTAAGTTAACCCGTTGCTAAAGATAACTTCGGGACGAGTCTTTCTAAAACTTGCTTTAATACCATCGCTGTCCAATCGATATCAGCTTGGGTGGTATCACGTCCTAGGGTGAGGCGGATTCCTCCGAAAGCAGCTTTTTCGGGATAACCCATTGCTAAGAGTATGGGACTGGGGCTAAGTTTACCACTGTGACAAGCTGAACCTGCACTAATACCAATACCTGCTAAGTTAAGTTGGCGGACTAGGGTTTTACCGCTAAGTTTTTCACCGTCGGCGGATTCTAGACAGAAACTAACGTGGTGGGGTAAACGATGTTCTAAATCGCCGGTGGGGATTAAACCGGGGACATCGGCTAACAAAGAAAATAAGCGATCGCGTAACTTAATTAAACGTGGTGTTTCTGTGGCTAGTTCTTGGGTTGCTAGTTCGGCGGCGATACCAAAACCGGCGATCGCGGGTAATGCTTGTGTACCAGAACGCCAACCCCTCTCTTGTCCACCGCCACCGAGTAAGGGTATCAATTCCACACCAGGACGGATATATAAAGCCCCTGCACCTTGCGACCCATATAATTTATGACTAGATAAGCTCAGTAAATCTACAGCTAACTGCTGTACATCTATCGGTAAACGTCCTGCGGCTTGGACTGCATCAGTGTGGAATAAAGCCCCATGTTGTTGGGTTATCTGGCTTAATTCTGCAATGGGTTGGACTGTACCAATTTCACTTTGTCCGTAAATCACTGAAACTAAAACCGTGTTATGTCGCAAGGCGGCTTTTAAGTCTTGGGGATTAACTCTACCTTTTTTATCTACTCCCAAACGGGTGACTTCCCAACCCCACTTTTCTAGTAAATTGGCTGGTTCAGTAATCGCTGAGTGTTCCACGCTGGAAATAATCATGTGTTGTGGAACTGCGGACAGCCTAGCCACACCCATAATTGCTAGATTATCAGCTTCCGTACCCCCGGAAGTAAACGCGATAGCATCGGGATTGGCGGCATTAATTAAACCCGCTACTTGTACCCTAGCTTGTTCTACAATAGTTGCTGCCCGTTGTCCCCACTCATGCAGGCTAGAAGGATTCCCCCATTGTTGGGTGAGTGCGGCTTGCATCGCTGCGATCGCTTCTGGGCGCGTGGGGGTAGTAGCACTGTAATCTAGATATATTTGCATATTAATAATTAATAAAGGGTGCTGAGTAATGAGTATAGGACTTACGCATTGACAAAAAACATCATCTATAGAACCTAGGGATGCTAGAT
>NZ_CAWUDL010000121.1:0-10775 GCF_963920945.1 Anabaena sp. CCY 9402-a | reverse complement strand
GTCATTTTGAAATCTCTCTTAATTTTTATTAGTAAATAAGATGCGTTTTCCCTAACCCCCGTAGTGAGTCACCATTATCGTCATTACATCCCCTAACAATAATATCAGGGCGGTTTCCAGCCATGATGATGCGATTCTCTGACCTATTGATACTCTCTACAAAAGGGGCATTAGCCAGGATGTTCACTAGGGGTTTCCAGTGAATCTGCTTTGCCTGTTTTAGAGTGGGCATCGTGATCAACACAACAGGAGGTGAGGCAGGGTCATACTCACCTTTAAATGTAAGCGAGCGCTCGATTGCCCTTGTCAGCATCAATCTACTCTTACCCCAGCGTCTACCACTAACCAACAACACATAGGGGTTAGGGTCGTTGAAGACAGTAGCTTGGGCTGGATGCAAATCCAGTCTAAAGCTCGTCATCTTCGTCTTCATCTTCCTCCTGCTGGGGTGGTGTAGTAGTACCGATAAAGACTTTAATATCTTGGGTATTATCCTCTGCCCCAAGTTCTTCTTTAATCAATTTGATAGCTGCAACGGAGGCTTGTTCATGCCCATTCTGCAATGCAGTATCAACAATCTTCTCAAGAACTTGGATGCGTAATACTTTATGTCCTAATTTAATTATTCCTACTTCCTTGGCAACTTTAATGCACAGGGAGTCATCAGCTTTAAACTTTTTAATAATAGGTATAGATTTTTCCAGTGCAGTAGTTAGCTGCTTGCGAGTCATTGTGATGCCAAACTGCACTTGTACTAAATCTGTTAGCTGAGCGCGGGTAATAGAAGGATTTAGCGTTCGATGAAGCGCTATAAAATCATACTCATGTAAAGTTAGAGGTCGATTTCTGTCCATAAAAATAAGGGTCGAAGTATACGGAGGTAAGAATCGACCCCTAACAGAATAGAAATTGACATTATATTGATTTTCTAATTACCTCAGCTAAGGCTGGAAGGGCATTAGCTAGTTGTTGTGATTGCCACTCCCATAACGGGAGGGAAGTGGAAGAGTGATTATATATGTGAGTGATGTATTCTTCATAGGTAGCGGAGGGAGTAAACTCCTGCACAATGCAACACATATAAAGTGGTGAGATAGTTTGCAGGGCTGTGTAGATATCCTCAGAAAGTAACTGACCCCACAAACTATTACTTGGATGTAACTCCCTTGGCGAGCGTACAAGTCTATCTAGAATTGGTAGATTGTCTAATGTGCCGTTGAAGTAATCTCGCAGGCACTCAGCTAAGTCTCGATAATTGATATAAGAGTTCTTCATCAGTGTCATGGCGGCTGGCATATAAATCTTGTTTTGATAAAAGGCTGGCGGAAATCATTCTGCGATTCTCAACAAGAAGCTTCTGTTCGAGATAGAAGTCATCATATGCAGGGCGATTGGTTGTCTGACCATCTCTGATAATGAGATGCTGGTGTTGCTCATACCACTGCTGTATCTCTTCTCTGTGTTTAGAGAAGGCTGGGCTTTTTAGATAATGTTGAATAGATGATGTTAGATAGTTATTTTTATGTTGGGTGTAGTTAAAGAACTTCTTAAACTTACGACCCAATGTCCGATCACTCACACCAACTTTCTTAGCCAGTTTATAGACAGGTGTACCATTTAAATGCTCTTTAAAAAGAACCTCTATCTGCTCGTAAGTTAGTCGAATCATATAGGGTTTAAATAAATGATCTATATCTATGCTACGAAGTTTTTAGTCTATGAACAAATTTGGCTTTGGCTTTGACTTTGGATAGGATACTTACAAGTAACCGATGTAATTAGATATGAAAAAGATTAGTTTAGATGCCCCGCCAGAGCTACTTAATGAATTGAACAGAGTAGCTGTTGAAAAAGGTGTAGACGTGGACAAGGTTATGCGTAGTGCTTTAAGAATTTATTTAGCTAACAGAGAGGTACATTATGTCTAAGATAGTAAGATTAACAATAGGACGGAAGGATTTTAAAACTCTGGAAGATATAGGGGATGCAGCAGGTTTTAATATTAGTGATTCTAATAGAGGAGCAAGTGCTGTACTGCGTTACGTACTAAGAACATATGGACCAGCTATCATAGATTCTCTAAACAACAGTAAAGTGGCTTTTGTCTTTGATGAACTAGACGAAGAAGATATATAAAGAAAAGCCCCTAGCTAGGGGCTTTCTTTTTATTCATTTATATTTATATAGTGAGTCTTACAGTACTCGTTCCTGGCAGCTATAGCATCTTCTAATGTAGAAAAGATTCCTAAATATATTCTGCGGACACACACTTGAAAATACTTACCACCTTTGAGTGCGGAAATATATTTACCATACTTTGGTTTAGGACGAGTGCGAGGTTTAGGGTTATTGAGTGTGGCAGTACCATAATCTGTATTCATCCTAGCAGGGTGATAGCCTTCATATTTAATAGCTTCTTTATCTCGTGCTATTGCAGCATCCCATTCAGAATCAAAGACACCAATATATATACATTTTTTATTTGGTTTTACATAGCAAGATTGCCAAGCTCCGCTATTCCAAGATACACCAATGAATTCACTCCTGGGATTATTCACAGGACGCTTCATAAGGGGCTTCAGTACAGGGGATACCTTATAATTAAAGTTAGTAGGTAGATTATTTTTACGAGCGTACTGATCATAATAAATAGCCGCTTCATGTTCTAACTCAAAGAAGCCTAAAGACTTATCATCTGCATGAGCTTCCCAATAATTAAATTCATAACACCAGCGAACACCTATAAAAACTTGATGTGACTTGGGTCTTCTCGGAGGCATAACAATATGGACATAACTTATATTATTAGACTAACTAAAAGAGAGTACCAAGTCCTAAACATGATTAGGAACGGAATATGTAGAGATGATGTGTGCAGGAAGTTATATATAAGCCGGCGCACACTAGAGAACCATATATCAAATGTTTACTATAAGTTAGAAGTTCCAAAAGGGGATGGACTGTATGCAATGGCTAAGTTTATAAATCTAGAGGAGGCAGGTTTAATAATAGTGGGTCGAAAACCAAAGTCAGAATATATCTGGTAGCTCTGGTTTATTGATCATATGGCCATAAGTCTCTAAAACCATCCTTGTGTCTCTGTGACCAGCTAGATAAGCTACCCCAGTAACAGGAGTGCCTTGCTCAATAGCATGGCTAATCATTGTATGTCTAGTTGTGTAGGGTTTCCTATAATCTACTCCTACACTAGTTAGCACCTTAACCCAATATCTTTCTCTGAAGTTACCATCATCTATTACCTTGCCTTTGACGGTTGTAAAAACCAGAGAGTCTCTTTCTTTTCTCGGTAAACTAAGCAGCAACTCACGTAACCCATCATTCATTTTTAGCTGGCGCTCGCTGCCAGTCTTTGTTTCTTTTCTCACTCTTCTATACCCATTACCTTCCCAGTCTCTTGACAGGCTTTCTTGTATGTTTATTAAGCCTCTGTCAAAATCTAAATGACTCCATCGCAGCCCAATAGCCTCTGATGTACGAACACCTGTTGCCAGCAAGAACTTGACAAATGCGCTGTAGTGTGGTGCTAATTCCTCAAAGCCTTGGATGATAAGTTTTATTTCTCTTGCTGTAAAAGGCTTAACTACCTTCTGCTTTACTTTATGCGTCTTAATGCTTTCATATGGGTTGCTACTAACTATTCCCTTTGTCATAGCCCACTTAAAACAAGCTTTCATGTAACCCAGGCGTTGGTTATGTGTTGAAGCGGCGAGCTTGGCTTGAGTTAGCCAGGTCGTATCAACCAAGTCTGGGTTTGCTTTAGCTATTTGATGTCTAATAGTTTTATAGTGATGCTCCCTGGTGGCTGTCGATAGATTTAAACTACTAACCCAGCAATCCCATAACTCTAGTAATGACTTAGGTGCTGATTGCTGGGGCAGGGACTTAGGAGTAATTCGATAACGGTTTAATGAAGGGTCAAAGTTCTTGGCTAGTATGTCGTTTTGTATCTGGGTTGCAATAGACTTAGCTGTGCTTATATCCCTTTTATTATTGTATTGACCCCCAGGTATCGGGTTGAAGCTATACCGCTTCCCAGCATAGGTAAATCTAAGCTGAATACTACCGTTATTATTTATTGGTTCTATTTGGTGCATTGTCCTATTCCTGACTTAGAAATAGGCTTAGGGCAGTGTAAAGCCGTGTGGCTCAGTGGTAGAGCACACCCTTGGTAAGGGTGAGGTCACGAGTTCAATCCTCGTCACGGGCTTTTTAAAAAATTAACCAACTTCTCTGAGAAGTTGGTTAATTTTTTATACACTCAGCACTTTTCATTGAGCTATTTTAGCTGGTTTGATATTTCTGGCTTTATAGAACGTTTCTAGGCTATCGCGATCGCCTACAAAACGCCAGTGCCAAGGTTCATAACTTACCCCTTGTTGATTATCTTGTCCAAAGGACAGTTCAAAGCCAAAGCGAGCAGCATTGGCTTTGAGCCATTGAAAAGCTCTGGTATTTTCAAAGGTAACTTGCAGATTTGTCGCTGGTGCTGCTCCGTCCCCAATATCCACAGCGTAACCAGTATGGTGTTCACTATGTCCTGGTGGCGCACTGAGAGCTGCTCTTTGCGCTGGGGTTTGATTGCGTTGTGCGCCAATAGTAAAAAATAACTGCTCCTGTTCTTTTACAGCACGAAAGCCAGAAATAGGGACTAAAATTACCCCTGCACTCCTGGCCGCTTGTACCATCGCCTGATATCTAGCGGCGGCGTTTTTCCGCATTCTGATTCGGCCATCGGCGGTAATTGGGACTAATTCTGACACTGGTGCTTCTGGATATGCCAAATGTCCCAATACACTATCAATATTATTGGGAGAGTTAGTAGGAGTTGGTATAGGAACAGAACTAACGGGTGAAGGCTGAGATTCGACAGTTTTCTTCGGTGTGGTGAGCGAAAACAAAAAGCCGCTAATTATAGCCAGCAGTACAAATATTGTTACTCCCCCCAGCAACAAAACTATGGGTTGCAACTTTGTCTTACGCGTGACATCAGGAGTATCGCGTAAAGCTGCTGGAATATCGTCAATAGGTTCACCTAATGAGTTTTTTGGTTTTCCAGAATATCCAGCTTTATTCAAAGGTCAACTCCTGTTTTTGTTCACAATTCATAACAGATTTTAAACTAAATAGAAATAAACTGATTGGGTAGCATTTTACATCTATATCCCCAGACACAACATTGATAAATCTCCTAGAACTATACGTCAAACTTGTGGGATTAGTCCTCATAGGATTTATGCTGGGACGGAAACTACCTAGTACAGTCCCGACTCGTTTAGCTCAATTCTTGTTTTGGGTGGGAGTACCTATCAGTATTGTTGCTTTCTTACGCCAAGCTGACTTATCAGGGCCGATTTGGATTGCTCCAGCGATCGCTTACCTTGCTATTCTACTAGGAGCATTTTTAGCATGGCTAGGCATAAAAGTACAAACTTACTTCAGCGAAACCATCCCCCAAAAGTCTACTCAAGGTAGTTTGTTGTTAGCAGCGATGATTGGTAACACCGGATATCTGGGTTTCCCCATCACCTTAGCAATGATCGGTCAAGAATACTTTGCTTGGGCGTTATTTTACGATTTACTAGGGTCTTTTCCTGGTGCGTATGGCTTGGGTGTAGCTTTAGGTGCGCGTTTTGGTGACAATGAACACAATCAAGGACACATTACTCAAGTAGCTAAAGCTATTTTGATTAACCCCGCCATCTGGAGTTTTGGCTTTGGCTTATTATTCCGTCAAATAGCAATTCCTGATGAGGTAGCATTCAGCTTAGATAAATTAGCTTGGACTACAGTAGCTTTATCTTTAGTATTAATTGGGATGCGGTTGGCAAAGCTTAACACTTGGGTCAACTTACCACAGGTAGGAATCAGCTTACTCATTAAAATGCTGCTCGTTCCCTTCATTTTGGGCTGTACTTTGCCCTTTTTGGGATTAACCGGGCCAGCCGCCAAGGTAATTATCCTACAAATGGCTATGCCTCCAGCCTTCGCTTCCCTGGTAATTGCCGAAACCTTTAATTTAGATCGTAATCTCGCAGTCACAACTTTAGCACTAGGATCTATTCTCTTACTATTCACCCTGCCAATGTGGTTGTGGTTATTCTAGCTAGAAATCTCCATGCCTCTGTGCCTCTGTGGTTAAAAAGCTCTGACACCACAAAGGCACAGAGAACACAGAGAGATTAATGCCCCCTCATCCCACCTTAGCCGCCATTTCCGCCGGACTTATCTGTTCATAATGTTCAAAAGGTTGACGAATCCAAGGATTATCGGGCAAATAATCAATGTAATAATTGGGTACAACGACAGAACAAGCTTTATACCAAATCACGGCGGTGCGAATCTCTTCAATTGGGGAGTCAATATTTTCATCCAGCCAAGGAATAGTTTCCTTAAGTGTGATGCCAGAATCTACTAAGTCATCAACAACCAAAATACGCGAGCCTAATGTTTCAGTGGTCATCGTTAAATGACGAGCAAAGCTTAGACTACTTCTTTCTTGTTTACCAGGGCCACTGTAAGATGATGTTGCTAAAATTGCCAAAGGCTGTTGGTATATACGGGAAAGAATATCACCAACTCGCAGTCCGCCTCTGGCTAGACAAACAATCTGATTAAATTCCCAACCGGAGTGATAAATCTGAGCCGCCAGTTGCTCAATTTTATAGTGATATTCTGACCAAGAAACGTAAAGGTCTGGCATAAGGTAAGTATTTTATAGGTGATGATACTAAAGACGATGCCTACGGCGAAGCGATCGCAAATTTCTTATTTTAGTATGAGCGCAAAACATTATGAACGATTCTGCGGCTGATGACTATCCCCAAAAGAATAAACTTAGTGAAAAACTAGATTTAAAAACCAAGCTGGCTTATGGTGCGGGAGATTTAGGCCCCGCAATTACCGCCAACATCTCCATATTTTTTCTCTTGATTTTCTTTACCAATGTAGCGGGGATTCCAGCAGGTTTAGCTGGTAGTGTCTTGTTGATTGGTAAAATCTGGGATGCAGTCAACGATCCTTTTGTGGGAGTGCTAACAGATAAGACCCAATCAAGGCGTTGGGGTCGTCGTTTACCTTGGATGTTTTATGGTGCAATTCCTTTCGGCATCTTCTTTTTCTTGCAGTGGATTGTACCGCAATTTAATAGCAACCAAAGTATTAATGTTTGGGCGTTATTTTGGTATTACGTAGGAATTGGGGTAGTTTCTCAAGTTTTTTATACTGTGGTGAATTTGCCTTACACCGCTCTCACCCCAGAACTCACCCAAGATTATGACGAACGTACCAGCCTGAATAGTTTTCGCTTTGCCTTTTCTATTGGTGGTAGTATTCTGTCATTGTTGTTAGCGCAGGTAGTGTTTTCCCAGATAGTCAATGAGCAACAACAATATATAGTTTTAGCAGCAATTTGTACTGTAATTTCCGTTATATCTTTATATTGGTGTATTTTTGGAGTGCGCGATCGCGTCTTAGCTTTTGAAGCTCAACGTATTCAAGTCGAAGAATCTGAATCTATACCCTTTTTTGCACAACTCAAAATTGTTTTCACTAACCGACCTTTTCTCTTCGTTATCGGTATCTATCTATTTTCTTGGCTAGGCGTACAAATCACCGCCAGTATTATTCCCTTCTTTGTCATCTACTGTATGTCCCTCAAAACCGCAGATGTCCCGACAGTCATGATTGCAGTTCAAGGAACAGCCCTATTAATGTTATTTGTCTGGGCGGCTGTGAGTAAAAGAGTTGGTAAAAAACTAGTTTATTTCCTCGGTATGAGTTTATGGATAATTGCCGCCGCCGGACTCTTTTTCTTACAACCTGGTCAAATAGTTCTGATGTATGTCATGGCTATCATGGCGGGTGTTGGCGTATCCACAGCTTACTTAGTTCCCTGGTCGATGATTCCCGATGTGATTGAATTAGATGAACTCCAAACTGGACAACGCCGGGAAGGGATTTTTTATGGCTTTATGGTGTTGTTGCAAAAATTTGGTTTAGCTTTTGGACTATTTTTAGTAGGTAATGCCTTGCAAGCATCCGGTTTTCAAGAAACTGTAGCCGGTCAAAGTCCACCACCCATACAGCCTGAATCAGCCTTACTAGCTATTCGCATTGCCGTTGGCCCTTTACCCACCATCTGTTTAATTTTGGGCTTAGTCTTAACCTATTTCTACCCCATCACCCGTGAGATGCACGCAGAGATTATGCTCAAACTCCAAGCACGCCAACAGCAGCGAGATAACCCATAGAAAAATTGCCGTAACAGTAGGGTAGGTTAAAGTGTAGCCTAACCCTAGTTCCGAATTTCGGGTAGATTCTAGCACTTACTCCACAATGTACTGAGCAAAGATATCTCGGTTGACCGTTGTATTTTCCTTTACAAAGTAAGAGTGGTGCGCACAGGATAACCTATAACCAAACCACTCTAATAGACAACCGATTGGGTAAAGTCCATACAAAGGAATATTTGCTTTTTTTCCAAAGCAAAATAACTTCTGAAAAACTTTAATTTATTTAGATAACCTAGTAAATGTATTGCCCCTAATCGCACTTGATAGTTTTACGCTTGTGTCCGCTTTATCTACTAGGAAGGTTAACAAGATGCAGATTTTTTCACCTTTGCAGCAATTTTGCAAATATCCGTTCAAGCAATTATTTGCTCAAACAGCAGCTTTAGGAATGAGCATTGGGGTTTTTCTTTCAAATACTCATGCTTATGCTGCTGAACAGGTTATTTTAAAATATGGCAATTTTCAAACTCCCATCTCTGTTCAAGAATTAAATCAATTTGCAGTTGCAGGTGAAACTACACCAGCCCTCTTAGCTTATTTCCAGGCATCTAAACAAGACCCAGATTTAGCTCGTAAAGCACTCCAAGACGGAATTAAAGCTAATCCTGCTCTTTTAAATAGTTTGCTTTCTAGTTGGACAGGCCCAATTTTGGTTTCTCAAATTGGGGAAGTACTTCATCCTCCCTCAAAACCACTAGACCAAAAAGCACTCCGAAGTGCTGTAACTGCATCTATTCAGCAAGATGGTGAAGTTACTCTACTTGGAGCTATTCGTAATTATCCAGAGGCTACTGTCGAAGTGCAAGGAGAAAAGATTATCCCTGTTTATCAACGACTTAACGACTTGGCGAAAATCTTCGGATTTACGGTTAAAAGTTAAGCAGAGACACAACCCAATACGATTTGCTTAAAAAGTTGAAGGGTATGGGGCGTAGTCCAAGACTGTTTTCCCCATACCCTACACTTTAAACCCTACAACCCTTTCATCTTTGTGGTAATTTTTAAACTTTTTACCATCCGATTTAGTGATGGTGATGATGATTAGTAGTTACCTGTGGATTTACAGTGACTGCCTGCTGATTTTGTAACTCAGCAATATGACTACTTGCCCATTGTGCAACCATTGCCAAAAACTCTGGATGGTCGTTAACACAAGACATTTGTACATAATCCACATCGGGATACTTTTTCTCTAAAGCATGAATGATGTGGTGTACATCCAATAAAGTTTCGTGGTTTTCTGTGGCAAAACCAATAGGCATAAAGATTATTGCTTTTGCACCCAATTGAATCAAGTTATTGGCTGCTTGTGTTGCATTTGGTTGTGTCCATTCAATTAATGGTGTGTCGTGATTCAGCCAACCTACCGAAATTAAAGGATAGCGATTGATTAACTCATCCCGCACCAAATCATACAATGCTTGACTTTCGGTAATACCGGAGGTGAATCCTTTGGCTTTATGAGGACACCCATGATTCATCAATACAATACCGATTTGAGAAGGTAAATAGGTTGCTGCTAAATCAGCGTTAATTTTCTCTTCAACCAGATGCGCCATCAAATGAATATATTTCGGCTCATTATAAAAAGACGGAATATAACGCAGTCCTTTGACCCAATGGTTGTCACCATCAGTCATACCAGCTAGAGCTTTATTAACTTGCTCGATCGCAATTCCACTAGTGAAGATAGAATCAACCACCAGTAGCGGGTAAATTAGGATTTTATCGAAACCTTGGTCTTTAATTTCTGCGAGAACTTGTTGTGGTAAAAACGGAGCGCAAAAATTAAAAGCTTTGAAAACTTGGATGCTATTACCCCATTGAGCTTGTAATTCTTGTTCAAGACCAGCGCGTTGCTTTTCAAAGATGGCATTGTGGGGAGAGATAAAATCGTGGTGTTGGTGTCCCCACTCGTGGCGGTCAAATAATGCCAATAATTTTGCTAAAGGTGGATAAATCCAGGTTGGTACAGGTGCAAATTTTGCTGTAAGTAGATTTAAAGCTTGTTCGTTGTAGTTGGCGAAATCTTCGTAGCTTTCGACTTCACCATACCCCATCAGCAACACTGCTACTCGGTCGTGAGTTGATAAATGTTCCTGGGTGTTTTGTAATTTTTCCGGCGTGGCAACCACAATGAGTTCCTCAATATAAACCAGAATTCAGAGCCAAATCAGCAGCTATGACAAAGCTGGAGTTCACTCTAATTAATAAACTATTATCCCATCCAGGGGGATGGGATAACCACAAAATTGATAATAATACATCAAAAGACATACTAGTGTTATTACTTGATACCGAGTGTTAAAGAGGGTTAAAGAATGGACACTGGGGAGAAGGTGACAGATGATAGGTGACAGGTGGCAGGTGACAGGTGACAGGTGGCAGGTGACAGGTGACAGGTGACATGACAGGTGACAGGTGACATGACAGGTGACAGGTGACATGACAGGTGACAGGTGA
>NZ_CAWUDL010000120.1:0-11022 GCF_963920945.1 Anabaena sp. CCY 9402-a | reverse complement strand
TTACTCATTACTCATTACTCATTACTCATTACTCATTACTCATTACTCATTACTCTTCATCCTGGAGTCAGACCACAATTTCGTTCAACATGGCTAACATTTCGCCTTTGGTTAAGTGTTTACCTGTACCACGTGCATTGCGCCATTTAATACCTTTTTCTTTGCATAATTTTCGTAATCCGTCAATTTTGAGTGCCGTCAAATCTAATTCTTCCGAGAGGGGTTTATCAGGTACAATTTCTAGCACCTTTATGGGTTCTGTCTCCGATAGCTGAATGAATTCGCGGTTAATACTGTACTCTTCTATGGGGACGAGTCGCCAATTTGATTCTTCTGAGAGTTCCAAAACCAATTGATGGTAATTAAACAAACTCTCTCGATGTCCCACGCTAATAAAAGTTGTACCGCTTTGTTGCAACTGTTGATAGAGTTTCTCTTCGTTCTTTAAATCTAAGGCACTGGTTGCTTCGTCTAAAATTACATAGCGGGGACGAATCACTAATAATCTGGCAAAAGCTAGACGTTGTTGTTCGCCTAAAGAGAGAATGTTTTCCCAATAAACATTTGCATCAAAGCCACCTACTCTGGATGTTAAATCGGAGAGGTTAACTTGTTGTAAGACTTGTTCTAATTCTTCGTCTTTCATTTGACGATTTTGGTTGGGATATAAAAGCTGTTCGCGGAGAGTTCCTAAAATTAAATAGGGACGTTGGGGTAAAAACAAAATTTCTTCTAGTTTAGGTCTGATGATGCGACCAGTACCAGCTTCCCATAAACCGGCGATCGCTCGCAATAAAGAACTCTTACCACGGCCACTAGCCCCTACTATTAATAGACCTTTACCCGATTCTACAAACACTGATAAATCTTTAACTATTACCCTCTCATAGTTGGGAGTTTGTAAAGTCAAATTTTGCAATTCCAACCGATTGGCTTCTAATGTCTCAATTTTCTTACCTGTTTTCTTCGCCTTGGTGACTTCTAAAATAGTGGAGAAAGTAGATAATCGTTCCACCAAATTGACAAACTTACCAGAACCACCAAACTCTGTCACCAATACAGATAATGCACCAGCAAATATACTACAGGCTGTACTAGCTTGACTCACTTCTCCTAATTCGATTTGATTGAAAAAATATAATGGTGCAATGCCAAGAAAAGGTAATATGCTCAAAAAAGATTGATAGCTGGTGACAAATACTTGTTGGTCTCGCAACCATCCAATCATTTGTTTTTTAGCGTCCATTAATTTAGCAAATCTGCGCTTAACTATATCTGCTTCTTGTTCTTCGCCTTGGAAAAATGCCACCGATTCGGCATTGTTGCGGACGTGAGTTAAGCTATAGCTGTAATCAGCGACACCTTCTAATTGAGCAGTGCTAATTTTAATTAATCTTTGACTGAGATACCCAGCAACAATATTACCTAATATCCCATAAATAACTATTATCACTGCTACAGGTCTATAGATAGACCAAATCACGGCTAAAAAACTCACAATTTCCAAAGTTTTTTCTACTACCACAAAGAAGATTTGCGTAGCAATTTGCGGAATTTGTTCTATTTCTTGAGCGATTCTTTGGTCTGGATTTTCGATTTCTGTACGAAAATTAACTCTGTAATAGGCGCGATTTTGAAAATATTTATCTAGGATGTGATTATTTAAAAATTGATACCAATCTAGGGCAATCTTTTTTCTCAAATATTGCAAAATCCCAACTAAAGGTATCAAGATAATCAGCAGATTAGCATAGATGAATAACAGCCGAAAGAAAGCAGGTATGTCTCGCTCTTCGAGTAAGTCAATTAAGTCTCTGGTGACAAAACTATTGTAGACGTTGATGGCGTTAGTTGCTATAACTAGACCAATTGCCAAAGCCAGCAACAACCAGGACGATAAAACCTTGATAAATTTTCTATCTTCA
Source organism: Anabaena sp. CCY 9402-a (assembly GCF_963920945.1). Taxonomy (NCBI): domain Bacteria; kingdom Bacillati; phylum Cyanobacteriota; class Cyanophyceae; order Nostocales; family Nostocaceae; genus Anabaena; species Anabaena sp. CCY 9402-a. The sequence continues at coordinate 9,097 of NZ_CAWUDL010000120.1, read as the reverse complement.
GTAGCTCTAGGATACCAATAAGGTTTGGCGATCGCTAAAAATTGTTTCCAGAATTCTCTACTAAATAAATTCATGTTAAAACTTTATTTTGCAAAACCCTTTTAAACCTAGTGGCTACACAAATAAAGGGGCTGATTAATTGGGATTTTGTATCAGAACAAGTCATGACAATAGCGACGATTCAAACACAGAGTTTGCATCAGCCGTACATAAAAATCTTATGGTGATGTGATTCAGCACACACGAAATTTACGATACTATTGTCTGGGCATTTGTGCAATAAGTAGCTAGGGAATTTTCAACGCAGAGGGGCGTAGGGGAGAGGATGAGTTAATTAAATGCTCTCATCTTTATTTAATTGCAGTTTGACTTCTTGGGATGATAACTGATTGACTTCAGCTAAAATCTGTGCCAAGGCATCATCATCTACTTGTTCTAATTGTTTACCAATGACTATTTCTGCTAGTCCGGCGATGGTGGGACTCTGAAAAATAGTTTGTACGGGTAACTCAATGGTGAAAGTTTGCCGTAAGCGGGAAACCACTTGAGTAGCCAAGAGGGAATGTCCACCTAGTTCAAAGAAGTTATCATGAATGCCGATTTTGGTAATTTCTAGTACAGAGGATATGATATCAGCGATCGCCTGTTCTGTTTCAGTTTGTGGGGAGACAAAACTAGTGTGGCGATTTTGATCTAAATCTGGGGATGGGAGGGCGCGGCGGTCTAGTTTACCGTTGGTAGTTAGCGGTAAACTATCCAGCAGTACAAAAGCCCAGGGAATCATATAATCAGGTAATTGTCCCTCTAGATGCTGACGCAGTTCATTAATTAATAGTTGGGGACTTGTCCAAGTCGTTTCTTTGGTAGTGCTGGGGATTTGTGGAGACTCAGACTTAACCGCATCAGCCACAATATAAGCTACTAAACGGTGATTTCCTGGAGTGTCTTCACGAGCAATCACCACATTTTCCTGCACCACAGGATGTTGATTCAACGCCGCCTCAATCTCTCCCAACTCAATACGGAAACCGCGAACCTTTACTTGATGGTCAATTCGTCCCAAGTATTCAATATTCCCATTGGGTAAATAGCGAGCCAAATCACCAGTTTTGTAGAGAGGGTTATAGGTGACAGGATTATCCCTAATCCCCAATCGAATAAATCTTTCTTGGGTTAACTCTGGACGATGCAGATAACCGCGTGCTACCCCAGCACCACCAACATACATTTCACCCCGCACCCCAATAGGAACAGGCTGTAAATGCTCATCCAGAATATAGACTTGCAAATCAGGAATCGCTACACCAATCACACTACTGCGACTCCCAGCATCCGCCATACTTAACGGACGGAAAGTCACATGAACAGTAGTTTCCGTAATCCCGTACATATTAACCAACTGCGGACAAGCATCCCCATGTCTTTCAAACCAAGGTAATAAACTAGTTGGGTCAAGAGCCTCCCCCCCAAAAATCACCCACCGCAAAGCAATCTTCTCATCTCCTCCTCTCTGCGCCTCCGCGTCTCTGCGTGAACTTTCCACCCAAATCAACTGTCGAAAAGCCGAAGGAGTCTGATTTAACACCGTCACTCCCTCCCGCAGCAGCAAATCATAAAACGCCTTCGGGTCACGACTCACCCAAAAAGGCACAATCACCAACCGACCGCCATACAACAAAGCCCCCCACATTTCCCACACCGAGAAATCAAAAGCGTAGGAATGAAACAGAGTCCAAACATCCCTAGCATCAAACTTAAACCAATCCTGCGTCGCCGCAAATAGACGAGTCACATTGCCATGATTGACCATTACCCCCTTCGGTTTACCCGTAGATCCAGAGGTATAAATTACATAAGCCAAACTTTCCGGTATCGCCTGACTCACAGGATTTTCTGGACTGAGAGTGCTGATAACTTGCCAGTCTGTATCCCAGCAAACCTTGTTAGCAGAAAACTCCCGTAAAATATCTAACCATTGCGACTGTGTTACCAACACCGATACTTGAGCATCCGCCAGCATAAACTCCAAACGTTCAGCCGGATAATCTGGGTCAAGGGGGAGATATGCACCGCCAGCTTTGAGAATTCCTAGTAAAGCCACCATCATCTCAAAAGAACGTTCCACGCAGACACCCACCAGCGTCTCAGGCTTGACACCCAAAGATTGCAAATGATGCGCCAATTGATTAGCACGCACATTTAACTCACTGTATGTCAGACTTTGCTCACCAAATACTAAAGCCACGGCATCAGGTGTTTTTTCTACCTGCTGCTCAAACAATTGATGTAAACAGTAATTGCTAGAGTATTCTATTTTATGGGCATCCCAGGCTGAGATTAACTGTTGTTTCTCTGTATTACTAATTAAAGCTACTTGTGTAATTGGTAACTCTGGCTGAGTAACGATCGCAGTTAATAAATTTTGAAAATGCCCCATCATGCGGGTAACAGTATCAGCATCGAAGCGATCGCTATCATATATAATCTTGCCAGATAATGTCTGCTGCGCTGCTACTACTAAGGTTAAAGGATAATTATTAATTTCAAAAACCCGGACATGATCAATTTCTAAACTTGCTAAAGGTTCTTGTAGTGCTGCATCTACTGGGTAATTTTCAAATACTACCAAGCTTTCAAATAACGACATTCCCCGTGGAATTTCACTCCAGCCGTGAATATCGACCAAGGGACTGTAAGAATATGGCTCTCGTTCTATTTGCTGGGTTTGTAAATATTGCAACCAAGGTACAATCGCCGTATCTTCCGGGATTTGTACCCGCACCGGTAGGGTATTAATAAACAAACCCACCATTGATTCCACCCCTACCAAAGTTGGAGGACGACCGGATACCGTAGCCCCAAAAACTACATCCAATTCCCCACTGTAGCGACTCAGTAATATTGACCAAGCTCCCTGTACTAAAGTAGAAAGGGTGACACGGTGCTGTTGAGCAAAACTTTGTAGGGTATCCGTAATCTGGGATGATAACTCAAAAGTTATGTCTAAAAAATTACCTTGATGATGTACACCCCGGTTTCCTCCTAGAGGTGTCGGTGCAGTAAACCCTTGTAAGTTTTGCCGCCAAAAGTTTTCCGCCGCAGCAATATCTTGACGTTGCAACCAAGTAATATACTCTTGGTAAGGACGGGGAGTAGCTAAAGATAGACGCTCACCACGATTTCCAGCTTCGTAGAAAGTAAACACTTCTTGAAACAGAATCGGTAGTGACCAACCATCTACTAATAAGTGATGAAAACTAGCAACCAGTTCATAAGTATTTTCTCCCAGTCGCAACAAAGCACAGCGCATCAGGGGAGCTTGATCTAATTTAAAGCCTTGAGTGCGATCGCTCACCAAAAATTCTTCTACTTGTTTTTGCTGTTCCGAGGGAGCAAGTAAACGCCAATCGCACTCAGTCCAGGGTAAGGTAACTTGATGGCGGACAATCTGTAAGGGTTTTTTGCGATTTTCCCACACAAACAGCGTTCTTAATACAGGATGTCTCTCTACTACTTGTTGCCAAGCCTGCTTAAACACTGCCACATTTAAGTTACCGCTAATTGTGCAAATAAATTGCTCAAAGTAAATACCCGACTCCGGTGAGTACAGAGTATGAAACAGCATCCCCTGCTGCATTGGCGACAACGGATAAATAGCGGCGACGTTTTTACTTTTGGTTGGTTGTTCTGAGATGGTCATGGTTTCCTTTTAATTCGTAATTTACTCATTACTCATTACTCATTACTCATTTATTGAATTAGTTTTTCTCCCCTACTTTTATTCATCGATTTCTGCTAACAAAGCATCCAACTCGTCTTGATTTAACTCGGCTGCGGGAAAATCAGATGGGGTGTATCCGCCGGTGGCTGACTGACAGTGGTGGATGAGTGTTTGTAAGGCGGTGATGAAATCGTTGGCTAGGTGTTCAATGGTGCTTTGTTTATGCACTTTTTCGCTGTAAGTCAAATTGATGTGTAGTTTGCCTTCTGCTACAATTCCATTGATTTCTAATAAGTGCGGACGATGGGATAAAGAACTTTGAGTTGCTCCGGTGGATGTTTTGGCAAAGCCTTGGATAATTCCGGGGGGGATGCGGTCAAATTGTCCTAGGTAGTTGAAACATACCTCGGCTTTACTGGCTAGCTGGCGCATCTGTTCGTCATCACTGAGATAGCGTAGGATTCCGTAGCCTATGCCTTTCTGGGGTAGGCTGCGTAGTTGTTCTTTGATGGATTTTAGGGCTTCTCCTGGGTTTTGATTGGTTTCACCCAGAGAGGCGGAGTCTCTGAGGAAGGGAGTTGTGTCAAGTGATAGGAGAATGGGGAAAATGGAAGTGAACCAACCTACTGTCCGGGAGATGTTGATATCTGCAAAGAGTTCTTCTCTTCCGTGACCTTCTAAGTCGATGAGGAGTGAATTGTTACCTGTCCAATTATTAAAACTTTGGAGGCAGGCAGTTAGTAAAATATCGTTAATCTGGGTATTGTAGACTTGGGGGATTTCTTGTAGCAGTGCTAGAGTTTCTTCTTCACTGAGACTAACTGATACTTGAGTCGCACTAGCAACGGTGTTGTGGGCTTTACCGTTGGGATAGTCTACTGGTAGGGGGAGATTATGGGACTGGGTGAGCCAGTATGCTATTTCTGATTTTAGAGCAGGCGATTGCCCATATTCTTGTAAATGTGTTGCCCAATCTTTAAAGGAGTTTGTTTTGGGTGGTAGTTGAATAGTTTCTCCACGGCTGAGTTGTTGGTATGCAGTCGAAAAGTCTTCTAATAAAATTCTCCAGGAGACTCCATCTACCGCTAAGTGATGAATGATGATGAGTAATTGACTGGGTTTATCTGTCTCCAACTTAAACAGCACTACCCGCATTAATTCACCTGCGGACACATTCAAGCTAGCTTGTAATTTTGCTGCTAATGCTGTGATTGTCTCTTGTTGCTGTTTGGGACTAAGCTCTGATAAATCTATCACATCAAAAGGTACAGTATTGACAGCATCGCTATTAATCTGCTGCCATTGGGAATCATCGCGCCAGAACTTCAGCCGTAAAGCATCATGATGTTCTAATAGCTTTTGGACTACCTGCTGTAATAATTCTGGCTGCAAATCTGGCTGTACTTCTAGTAGTACAGATTGATTGAAGTGGTCTGGTTGGGGTGAATTTTGTGCAAAGAACCAATGCTGAATCGGAGTTAAAGGTAATTCTCCAGTGACTAAACCTTGTTCTGCTGGGATACTACCCATTGTGCAGACTGCTGCTAACTGAGCAATTGTTTGATGTTGGAATATCTGCTTGAGTGTTAGCTGTATCCCTGCTTGATTGGCGCGAGCAATTACCTGAATACTAATGATGGAATCGCCACCCAACTCAAAGAAGTTATCATGAATACCGACTTGTTGTAGTCCCAGGATTTCACCCCAGATATTAGCCAAACTTTCTTCAATGTGGTTACGCGGTTTAACTACATCATCTTGGTTGCTAGCTTCTAACTCTGGTGCAGGGAGGGCGCGACGGTCTATTTTACTATTGGGTGTGAGGGGTAAAGCTTCTAGGAATACAAAGACATTGGGAATCATGTACTCAGGAAGTCGCTGTTGCAGTAAATTACGCAATTCGCTGCTAGTCGGTGTTTCCTGTTGAGAAACGACATAAGCTACTAAGCGTTTATTCCCTGGTTGGTCTTCGCGGATAATGACGACGGCTTGCTTAACTTGGGGATGGGCAATAATTCCGGCTTCAATTTCACCTAATTCTATCCGAAAGCCCCGCAATTTTACTTGATTGTCAATCCGTCCTAGGTATTCAATATTTCCATCTGGTAAATGCCGGGCTAAATCTCCGGTTTTATACAGACATTTCTCTTCCTGAAAGGGACTGGAAATAAACTTCTCCGCAGTCAATTCTGGACGGTTACGATAACCTCTCGCTAATCCTGCACCACCAATATGCAATTCCCCAGCGACTCCAATTGGTACAGGTTGTCCGTAAGTATCCAGCAGATAAATTTGAGTATTGGCGAGGGGATGACCAATCAATACTTTACCTTCACCTGGTTCTACTTGATAAACTGTTGACCAGGTAGTCGTTTCTGTCGGGCCGTAAGCATTCCAGAGTTCACAACTTCTGGCGAGTAGTTGATTAGCTAAATCCCTGGGTAGGGCTTCACCAGCACATAATATTTTTAATTTTTCTGTACCATTCCACCCAGAAGCTAACAAAATTCGCCAAGTGGCTGGTGTCGCCTGCATGATTGTAGCGTGAGATTCCAGTAGCAACTTTTGCAATGCGTAGCCATCTTTAGTCATCTCGGTACTAACTAAAACCACCTTTGCTCCCACCATCAATGGTAAGAAAATATCTAGTACCGCAATATCAAAGGATAAAGTGGTGACGGAAAGTACCACATCTGCGGCTGTAATTCCTGGTTCTTGCGCTACTGAAGTTAAGAAGTTGACCACCGCACTGTGAATAATTTGCACGCCTTTGGGTTTACCAGTAGAACCAGAGGTGTAGATTATATAAGCCAGATGATTGGGGGAGTGGGCTGTGGGCTGTGGACTGTGGGGAGAGTAGGCAGATATTGCTAGCCACTCTGTATCTAAACAGATAATTTTTGCCGTTGTTTTTGGTAGTAAATCTACTAGAGGCTGTTGTGTTAATAGCACCTCAATTTCAGCATCCTCTACCATGAACGCCAAACGTTCCGCCGGGTATTTGGGGTCAAGAGGAACATAAGCACCCCCAGCTTTGAGAGTTGCTAACAAACCCACAATCATATCTAGGGAACGTTCTACACAAATCCCTACCACTTTCTCATTACCCACACCCAAAGACTGTAGGTAGCAAGCTAGTTGATTAGCACGAGTATTTAACTCAGCATAAGTTAACTCTTCCCCAGTCCCGATTCCCACCGCCACAGCATCAGGTGTTCGTTCTACCTGGGCTTCAAATAGTTGGTGTAAATATAAATCAGTGGGATATTCAGCCTCTGTATGATTAAAATCAACTAGTATTTTTTGTTCGTCACTAGCTGTTAACAGAGGTAATAAACCCACAGACTGTTCTGGATTTACGGCTACTGCTATTAGTAAATTCTGGAAGTGATGAGCAATACGTTCAATAGTTGCTAAATCAAACAAATCGCTGTTATATTCCCATCCCCCGGCTAAACCTTGGGGAGTTTCTTCCATTGACAGGGTTAAATCAAACTTGGCTGTAACTGTCTCAATAGGTAAAGGTGTGAGACTCAAACCAGGTAATTCAAAATTTTGAGAGGGGGTATTTTGCCAAATAAACATCACCTGAAATAGGGGACTGTGGCTCAGATTCCGTTCTGGCTGTAAGGCTTCTACTACCTGCTCAAAGGGTACATCTTGGTAAGCATACGCCTCTAGCGACACTCGCCGGACTTGTTGCAGTAATTCCGCAAACTTGGGATTGTCTGTAATTTGGGTTCTCAATACCAAAGTGTTGACAAAAAAGCCAATTAATGATTCTATTTCTTTGCGATCGCGGTTAGCAATGGGTGTACCCACGAGTATATCTGTTTGACCACTGTAGCGATGCAGTAACGTTACAAATGCCGCTTGCAGGGTCATAAATAGGGTAACGCTAGATTTTTGACTCAAACTCTTGAGTTTTGCTGTCAAGTCAGCATCCAGTGTAAACCCATAGTAACCCCCTTGATAACTTTGGATTGGTGGACGGGGGCGATCAATTGGTAATTCTAAAAGTGGTGGCGCACCTGTTAGCTGTTGTTGCCAATAGTTGAGTTTTTTCTCTAATACTTCTCCACTCAACCATTGTCTTTGCCATACCGCAAAGTCAGCATACTGAATTGCTAACTCTGGTAAGGGGGAGGGTTTTTCCTCAGTGAAGGCGGTATACAGTGCTGATAATTCTTGGATGAATACACCCACAGACCAACCATCACAGACAATGTGATGCAGGTTAATTAATAGAATATGAGACTGTTCACCCAAACACAACAACTGCGATCGCATTAAGGGAGCAATGGCGAGGTCAAAGGTTGTTTGTGAGTTAGTGATTGTCAGTTGCTTAACTTGTTCAGCTTGTTCTGGTAATCCCTGTAAATCGATGAGTGGGAGTGTCACAGTAACAGCAGGAACAATTACTTGGGTAGGTACGCCATTGATGGTGGGAAAACTTGTCCGCAAAACTTCATGACGATGGACAATTTCCTGCAATGCTTGCTCTAGGGCTGCAACATTTAAGTATCCTTGCAATTGTAAAGCCGCAGGTACATTGTATGTGCCACTGCTGGATTCCAATTGGGCTAAAAACCATAGTCGTTGCTGTGACCACGATAAAGGTATGGGTTGATTATCTCTAGTGACAGGAACAAGGGGTGGTGAGAGTAACCCTGAGTCCGTTTGCTGTAGTTTATGGATGGCTTGGTCTAGTTCCGCTACTGTGGGAGATTCAAATAATAACCGTAGGGGTACTTCAATGCGGAAGATTACCCGCAGACGTGAAATAACTTGTGTAGCTAATAGGGAATGTCCCCCTAAGGCAAAGAAGTTATCGTGAATGCTAACTTGTTTGATTCCGAGGAGTGAGGCGAAGAGGTCAGCAATTAAGACTTCCGTTTGTGTATGCGGTAAAACAAAGTTTTCGGAAGTGATATTAATATCGGGGATGGGGAGAGCATTCCGGTCTAGTTTGCCGTTAGGTGTGAGAGGTAAAGTATTAAGCACTACAAAGGCAGAGGGAATCATGTAGTCAGGAAGTTGCTGTTTGAGGGCGTTTCGCAACTCGTCGCTTGTTGGTGCTTCCCCGTCTGGAATGAGGTAGGCTACTAAACGTTGGTCGCCTGGTTGATCCTCCCGGACAATTATCGCCGCTTGTTTGACTTGGGGATGTTGATTGACGGCTGTCTCAATTTCTCCCAACTCAATCCGAAAGCCTCGTACTTTTACTTGGTGATCTGTCCGTCCGAGGTATTCAATATTGCCATCTGGTTGATAACGTGCCAAATCTCCCGTCTTATACAGCCGTGCGCCTGGTTCATGAATGAAGGGGTGGGAAATGAATTTCTCTTTTGTCAACTCAGGACGATGCAAATAGCC
>NZ_CAWUDL010000119.1:0-11193 GCF_963920945.1 Anabaena sp. CCY 9402-a | reverse complement strand
GTCTATCTTTTTAGGCTGGAAACTCGCTCAGGGTTGACTTGTGTATACACGGTAGTTCCCTACTAGGGAAGGGGGTTAGGTCAATGATTTGTCTACATCACCTGAGAATCTAAATCATCATGCAGTTGACGGCTAAACCGGAACGTACTTATGGGTTGGTGGTGGGTATTGAAAAATATCACGAACCTCAATGGAATGTATTCGGAGGGGGACAAGCCGAAGACGCGCTGAGGTTTGCGCGGTGGTTGTGTGGGTGTGGTGTACCACAGGGGAATATTCGGCTGTGCTTGTCGTTATTGCCAGAAAATGATCACTTGGTTGGGGAATGTGAGTTAAAGGTAGAGTTAGCAACAGAACAAAATCTCTACGATATTGTGACTAACTTTCTCTCTCGACAGTCGGGAGATTTACTCTACATTTTTTGGGCTGGGCATGGTTTGATTTCTTCAGAACGAGAACGCAGGTTGATTTGTGCTGATGCGACTAAACAGAGTTGGCTAAATCTAGATTTACATTCTTTGCTGCTGTTATTGGGTTCTGATAGGTTTGGCATTCGCCATCATGTCTGTATTATTGATGCCTGTGCTAATTATCTTAGAGAAACACCAACTAATTTAGGTGGAAAAACATTTCCTAGTGGGAAGCCAAGAACGGATAGTCAACAGTTTGTGTTACTGGCGGCGCGGGAAGGAGAAACAGCTAAGGTAAACTCGGCAGAGAAAACGGGGTATTTTTCCCAAGCGGTGAGGGAGGTTTTAATACAAGGGAATGAAAGCTTTCCGCCGGATATGTTGGTGGTTGCGGAACAGGTTAAACAGCGTTTGCAGAGTTTGGATAAAAAACAAACGCCCATCTATCTTTATCGCCGCAGTTGGGATGGTGATCAAGAAGAATCTGTGATTGGGACGCAAACTGCACCACAAAATCTGCCTCGGAGTGGGGTGAAAAAATTTGTGGGGAGGGAAGAAGATTTAGAAACTCTATACACACAGTTACAGCAAACGCAACGAGTGGCGATTACTACTGTGACTGGTATGGGTGGTATTGGTAAAACTGAACTAGCACTGCAATATGCCCAATATCATTGGGAGCGAGGTACATATTCGGGTGGGGTTTGTTGGTTGCGGGTGCAGGGTGAAGATGCGGGAACTCAAATTGTCAAGTTTGCTATAGAAAACTTAGGTTTGCAGCTACCGGAGGATTGGGATTTACAAACTCAAATTAATTACATCTGGCGGCGATGGACGAAGGGTGATGTGTTGTTAGTTTGGGATGATGTGAGCAAGTATGAGCATATAGAACCTTACTTACCACCCACTGAGCTAAGGTTTAAAATACTCATCACTACACGGCAACAGTGGTTAGGTGAGTCTTTTGAACGGTTGTGCTTAGAGGTGTTGGAAGAAAAAGCCGCTTTAGAGTTGTTGGTGGCTTTTGTTGGGGATGAGCGCATACAAAGGGAATTACAGGAGGCAAAACTACTCTGTGCTGATTTAGGATTTCTGCCCTTGGGTTTAGAGTTGGTAGCGCGATATTTGCAACGCAAACCTGACTTGTCTGTAACTAAAATGCGGCAAAGATTAGCGTTGACACATCGTTCAATGCAAGAGCGTTCAGCAGAAATGACAGCACGCCGAGGTGTTGCTGCTGCTTTTGAGTTGAGTTGGCGGGAATTAAATAACCAAGCTAAAGATTTAGGCTGTTTGCTCAGTATGTTTGCTCTTGCTCCTATTCCTTGGAATTTGGTGGAAAGGTGTTTACCTGACCAAGACTCAGAAGATTTAGAAGATGTCAGAGATGATTTTTTAGTAGGTTTGAGTTTACTTGAGCGCACGGGAGAAGAAACTTACCAATTGCATCAGCTAATTCGTGAGTTTATGAGGAATAGGTTAGAAGAATTAGCGGAAGCAGATAAACTCAACGGCAGATTTTGTCAGGTAATAGTAAAAGTAGCACAGAGTATTCCTGATTCACCTACACTGAGAGACATTGCCAATGTTACTGATGCTATCCCTCATCTTGAGGAAGTTGCCACAGTTTACCCAACTTGGTTAAATGATAATGATTTAATTTGTCCTTTTGCAGGCTTATACCGATTTTACGCAGGTCAAGGAGCTTACGAGCAAGCTTTACCTTGGTTGAAAAAATGTGAGTCAACTGCTAGAGAACGCTTTGGGGACGAACATCCCTCTGTGGCAACTAGCCTGAACAATTTGGCTATGCTCTACCAATCCCAGGGCAGGTACACCGAAGCCGAACCTTTATTAGTCGAAGCGTTGGCGATGACAAAACGCCTGCTGGGGGATGAACATCCCTCTGTGGCAATTAGCCTGAACAACTTGGCTCTAATCTACCAATCTCAGGGCAGGTACAGCGAAGCAGAACCTTTGTATATCAAGGCTTTGGCAATGTATAAACGCCTGCTTGGAGATGAACATCCCAATGTGGCACGAAGCCTGAACAATTTGGCTCTAATCTACAATTTCCGAGGCAGGTACACCGAAGCCGAACCTTTATTAGTCGAAACTTTGGCAATGTATAAATGCCTGCTTGGAGATGAACACCTCGATGTGGCAACTAGCCTGAACAATTTGGCTATGCTCTACCAATCCCAGGGCAGGTACACCGAAGCCGAACCTTTATTAGTCGAAGCGTTGGCGATGACAAAACGCCTGCTGGGGGATGAACATCCCTCTGTGGCAATTAGCCTGAACAACTTGGCTCTAATCTACCAATCTCAGGGCAGGTACAGCGAAGCAGAACCTTTGTATATCAAGGCTTTGGCAATGTATAAACGCCTGCTTGGAGATGAACACCCCTCTGTGGCAACTAGCCTGAACAATTTGGCTCTAATCTACAATTTCCAAGGCAGGTACAGCGAAGCCGAACCTTTATTAGTCGAAACTTTGGCAATGTATAAACGCCTGCTTGGAGATGAACACCCCGATGTGGCACGAAGTCTGAACAATTTGGCTCTAATCTACAATTTCCAAGGCAGGTACAGCGAAGCCGAACCTTTATTAGTCGAAACTTTGGCAATGTATAAACGCCTGCTGGGGAATGAACACCCCGATGTGGCACGAAGCCTGAGCAATTTAGCTATGCTCTACCAATCCCAGGGCAGGTACAGCAAAGCCCAACCTTTATTAGTCGAAACTTTGGCAATGTATAAACGCCTGCTGGGGGATGAACATCCCGATGTGGCACTCAGCCTGAACAATTTGGCTTTAATCTACCAATCCCAAGGCAGGTACAGTGAAGCCGAACCTTTGTTCATCGAATCTTTAGACATGAGAAAACGCGTACTAGGGAATGAACATCCCTCTGTAGCAATAGGCCTGAACAATTTGGCAGCATTCTACCAGTCCCAGGGTAGGTACAACGAAACCGAGACTTTATACATCGAAGCTTTGGCGATGACAAAACGCTTACTGGGGGATGAACACCCGAATGTCGCACTCAGTCTTAGTAATTTGGCTGACCTCTATTGTTCCCAGGGCAGGTACAGCGAAGCTGAACCCTTGTCTATTGAGTCTTTGGCGATGTATGAACGCCTGCTGGGAGATGAACATCCAGATGTGGCACTTAGCTTGAAAATTTTGGGTTACCTCTACAAATCTCAGGGAAGATATAGCGAAGCCGAAACTTTGTTCATCAAAGCTTTGTCCATGACAAAACACTTGCTGGGAGATGAACATCCAGATGTGGCAACTAACCTGAACACTTTAGGAGAAATCTACTATTCCCAGGGACGTTACAACGAAGCCGAACCTTTATTAGTCGAAACTTTGGCAATGAGAAAAAACCTGCTGGGGGATGAACACCCCGATGTGGCAACTAGCCTGAACAATTTGGCTATGCTCTACCAATCCCAGGGCAGGTACAGCGAAGCCGAACCTTTATTAGTCGAAGCGTTGGCAATGAGAAAACGCCTGTTGGGGGATGAACACCCCAATGTGGCACTCAGCCTGAACAATTTGGCTATGCTCTACAATTCCCAGGGAAGGTACAGCGAAGCCGAAACTTTGTTCATCAAAGCTTTGGCAATTTTGGAACAACGGTCAGGGGCAAGTCATCCCAATACAATTACTGTGCGAGATAATTTGGAATATTTGCGCCGGAATAATTCGTAATTCGTAATTTGTAATTTTTAGCTTTGTGAGCCTTTGAACTCCGTCAACGAGTATTTTTGCTCCGTGAACGAGCCTTTGAACTCCGTCAACGAGTATTTTTGCTCCGTGAATGAGCCTTTGAACTCCGTGAATGAGTATTTTTGCTCCGTGAACGAGTCTTTGAACTCCGTGAACGAGTATTTTTGCTCCGTGAATGAGTCTTTGAACTCCGTGAACGAGTATTTTTGCTCCGTGAATGAGTCTTTGAACTCCGCGAACGAGTATTTTTGCTCCGTGAACGAGCCTTTGAACTCCGCGATCGCTCCGATCGCAATAAAATACTCTAATGTATCAGAAGATTTTTAAATTCTTTCCCCTACACCCCTATACCCTTACACCCCTATACCCCTTCCCCAATGGCAGATATAATCGAGTTTTACAAAAAAATCTATGGTTGCTGCTAAACGAGTTTATCTATTATTACTTTTGGGTTTAGCGATCGCTCTCCTATTATCCTTTTTCATCAGCATTCCCGCTAGCATCGCTATCACCCTCATCTTTGATATCGCTGTCTTAGCTTTAATGGTTATCGATGGTTTGCGTGTGAAGCCTCTGCGGGTGCAAATCACTCGCCAGTTACCATCCCGCTTTTCTATTGGACGGGATAATCCGGTTGTACTGACAATCACATCGGAGAAAACTAACGCCATTATTCAAATCCGCGACTATTACCCCGCCGATTTTGGCGTATCCACACCTACATTAAATACCACAGTTCCCGCCAACACTACCCAAGAATTAACCTACACCGTCTACCCCAAACAGCGCGGCGAATTTAATTGGGGGAATATTCAAGTCAGACAATTAAGTCCTTGGGGTTTAGCTTGGGATGATTGGCAGATTCGCCACGCTACCACAGCTAAAGTTTATCCTGATTTAATTGGATTGCGATCGCTCTCCATCCGCCTGACATTACAATCATCTGGTGCTATCCGCCAATCAAAACGATTAGGTATTGGTACAGAATTTGCCGAATTGCGGAACTATCGCACTGGTGATGATTTGCGCTTAATTGATTGGAAAGCTACAGCTAGACGGGTGGGGACACATGGAAATACACCGCCTTTGGTGCGGGTGCTAGAACCAGAACAGGAACAAACCTTATTGATTTTACTAGACCGTGGGCGATTGATGACCGCTCAGGTACAGGGTTTGCAACGCTTCGACTGGGGTTTGAATGCAACCTTATCTCTCGCCTTAGCGGGATTACACCGAGGCGATCGCGTGGGTGTGGGTGTATTTGATAACCAAATGCACACATGGATGCCACCGGAACGGGGACAACATCATTTAAATCAACTCATCGACCGTTTAACCCCAATTCAACCAGTTTTATTAGAATCAGACTACTTGGGGGCTGTAACTCATGTAGTCCAGAAACAAACTAGGCGATCGCTGGTGGTAATTATTACAGACTTAGTAGATGTCACCGCTTCTACTGAACTGCTGGCGGCGTTGTCTCGGTTAGCACCCCGCTATCTACCATTTTGCGTCACCCTGAGAGATCCCAAAGTAGATAATCTAGCTCACACTTTTACTGATGATGTGACGCAAGCTTACACCCGTGCAGTGGCTTTAGATTTATTAGCACAGCGTCAGGTGGCTTTTGCTAAGTTAAAACAAAAAGGTGTGTTGGTACTAGATGCACCAGCTAATCAAATTAGTGATCAGTTGGTGGAAAGGTATCTGCAACTCAAAGCCCGGAATCAACTTTAATCGTCTCCTATTTAGAAATATTTCAACCGGATTTGGATACTAGTATTTGGCCCAGCTAAGAAAAAGGCTGCATCACCAAATTTGGGTGGACTGGTGCGAATTTCGGGGTTTCTGGAAAAGCCAAAGCCTTCGGTGGGCATACCTAGAAGATTTCTATTTAGAGTGCGATCGCTATTTTGATCGTGAATTGCAGCGACAGCATAACTACCTGCTTGTAAGTTATCAAAGGTAATTGTTAAGGGAGTTTCGCTAATTTTACTACATTGATTGCTGACAACACGTTGGCGATCGTTGGGAAATCCTTGACTGCTAGCAAAGACATTAACGCAGACTAGCCCGTTTTGGTTTTTCAAGCCATCAATTTCTACGGTTAGTTTGCCGTTGAAGTTAGCCTTAACACTTGATGTCCATAGTAGGTTTCCTCCCACTGTCAGCAGCATCATGCTAACTATCATTTTTTTCAGCATAAGATTGTTGGTTAAAATAAATACTATCGGCTAGTGCAGATTCATCCTGACACGAAACTGTAAATCTATGCAAGATAACTAGGTATTGGAAAAACAAGGTAGCTAATGACTATTGACTGGAATATTGATGATGAACTCAGCCCCTTTTCCCACAGTTGATACACAATTCATCTGTCCGCCGTGTTTTTCTACAATGATTTGATAGCAGATAGACAGCCCCAATCCAGTTCCTTTACCCACAGGTTTGGTCGTAAAAAATGGGTCAAATAATCGTTTTTTGACATCTTCTGGAATGCCTAAACCATTATCAGCTATACGAATTATGACGTGCTGATTGTTAATGTTTTCAGTGCAAATCCGAATTTCCGGTTTAGTTAATCCTAACTGTTGACTATTCACCATTGACTCTTCCAACGCATCAATAGCATTAGTCAGAATATTCATAAATACCTGATTGAGTAATCCAGCATAACAATCTACTAGAGGAAGATTGCCATATTTTTTAATAATGCTAATATTTTGGTCATTTTTATGATGATTGAGCCGACTTCGTAAGATTAACAGCGCACTATCAATACCTTCGTGAATATCAACTATTTTTCTGTCAGATTCATCTAATCGCGAGAAATTTCTCAGGGAGTGAACAATCTGAGTAATGCGTTCGCAACCAGTTTGCATAGAAGTCAAAAGGTCGGGTAAATCGTTGACGATAAAATCTAATTCATTTTCAAGGATTGCAGTTTTAATCTCGTCTACTGGCTGTGGATAATATTTGCGATACAAATTGATCAGATGAAGTAAATTGTGACTGTAGTCAATCGCGTGGGCAATATTACCAGCAATAAAGTTGATCGGATTATTTACTTCATGGGCAATACCTGCTACCAACTGACCTAAAGCAGCCATTTTCTCATTTTGTAATAGTCGGCTATAGTTCTTCTTTAAGTCACGAAATCCAGCCTTGGCTAGCTGAGATTGTTCTTCTACACGTTGTAGTTTATTGAGAGTAAGTGAGTGAATGTGAGAATTAGCTAAGAGTAACTGATGAAAATCAACTATGCCATAATTACCAGATTGATTTTTAATGATAATTGGTTCATAAACAAGTTCAGGCGATCGCTGCAATACTAGCTGAGTGGCTTCCACAATCAGCATATCTTGATCAAGTATGAACACATCAGGTTGCAGGAAGTTATATAGAGTTTCGATAGGACGCATCGAAAACAGTCCAAAACTATAGGGGCGACTCATATGCTCAAAAAATCTCCGCCGCGACATCATCCCCACAAAAGTCTCATTTTGAGTTAGGATGATCCCTGGCAACAATGGCTCTTGCTCAAAATGTTTAATTAATTTATTTCCGGGAAGATTTAGCTCAATTTGAATTTCCCACATTGGTAATTCTTTTAAGGTCGAATCTAATTGCAGGTTCAAATCATTAGCACTAGTCATGCTATGAATAGCAAGCATAATCTCCATCCTTTTCTCTTGAGGTGGTATGGCAGGTTTTTGCAATGAAAAAATTATTTTATAGTTCCAGCGCAAATCACTAGAACTAGCATTATGACCATACCTAGTCTTCCCAAAAGTGAGTTACAAATCTTAACTAGAGTGATAGTTTAGCCAAGATTCAATGAATCTTCATTTTTTGTACTAGTTCTCAGTCCTTTTTTCTTGAAGGAGCGATCGCCAATCTGCTAAAGTTGCTTCTGTCCACAGCCAATTATTGCTTAATTTATTAATTTGAAAGTTCAACGGATCGTTCTCTAGAACTGTTTGCCGTAATTTTATAGCCTCGTTAATATATTGAGTTCGTCTATTCCCTGAAAAACTCTGTGCAGACTTATATAGTCCTAGGGCTAAACCAGCATAGGAAGTTAATAAATCATCAGGTACTTTTGTCTGAGAACCTGACTTTTGCGCTTCGAGTGCTAAACTTGAAGCCCTAAACCATGAATTATTAGCCCGATTTACGTTACTTTCAGCATAGTAGGCAAATCCTAAAGCGTTCTTATATAAAACCGAGTCTGGATTAGCTTTAACAGCATTTTCCCAGTAACGGCGGGCATCATCAATACCGTATTTTGTGTTTCCTGTTTGCAGAAATTGCCAAACTAATCGCCCCCTGAGAAAGTTAACAGATGCCTTTTGGGCTTGCTTGGAGGGAATCAAATTCAAGGCGGTTTCCGCAGGAGGTAGTACGTTGCGATTTAAGAGTTCTTCTACAGCTTTTAAACCTGCGTCCAAGTCACCTTGATTTAATTTTTCTGTAGCAATGGTTGTTACCATCTGTGTAGGCATTTGCCTGATATCAGTGGGAATTTGAACTGGGCTGGATAAAGGCTGGGTAGGGATGAAGGGAATGTCACGTAAGAGTGATTGTCTATTTTGCCACCACCAAATAAAACCTAACACAGTAGCGATCGCACCCGCCCCAATTATCGCTAAAATCGTCCACTGTTGACGACGCTGACGTGTCCTTGATGATAACAAACGTAAATTCTGCAAATTTGCTGGCGAGTTTTGGGCTGTTCCATTACTGGTTACAGGTAATATTCTTGGTGACTCTGTTTCTCTGGGTACAGCAGCCATTTGACTTGCCGAGAGACGATGATCTGGCATCTGCTGTCTAACTTCTTCTATGAGATCAGGTACTTCATTCTCAGGGGTTTGCTGATCTAGTTGACGAAATATATCAGACACAAAAGCACAATCTTCTGCATAGCTGGGATCATCGTACTCAATTTCATCGACTAAATCACCCCAAGTATCTTCTCCTAGCCAGTCTAAACCAGAATTATCACGGGCTAACCCAGAGGGAATCATCCCCTCAATAGGTACAGACATTTCCGCATCATCCACTACAGCAGAATAAGTTGCTGTAGTAGTTGAAGTTGCTGTCAGAGGTGGGCTATACTCCGCCAAGGAATCTGCACTGCTATGAGAAGCGGTTTTTGGATATAGAAAGCCTTTAAATCCTGGCTGGAGATATAAAATTGGTAATGCCCAGTACAGCTGATGTGAACCATAGGCGGAAATTAATCCCTGACGGACTCGACTCACACATAAATCTACGGGATACCCTTGACTGAGGTTGCGGTAAAATAGTTGGGTGAGTGTCAATGCCACTTCATCAGGAATCCTTTCTGACATTGCTAAAACGCTCTGAATGCCGCGCTTGACTAAGCTTTCTGTCAAGTTACGTTCCCATGAGTCTTGAGGAATATCGGTGGTAGCGGTGTATGTTCCCCAGCAGGAGTTAAATACCGCCATTTTGATGTTGTTATTAACTAGTAAACCCGCTAAATCATCACCACTGAGGGTTTCTGTCAAACCTGTTCTATTGCTGACAAGGTAAATTTCCCCGCCGCTAGGCCCTATGTTACTGTGACCAGAGTAGTGGAGAACATGAAATTTTCCTTGTTCTAAAGCTTGGGTTAATTCTTCCCTACCAGGTTGTTCTAGCAAGGTGAGTTCAATGTCTGGCAGATAATGACCATCCTCTAAGGATATAGGGAGTTGACGGTGCAATTCAGCCCGTAGTTTGATGGCTTCTTGTTTAAGTAAATCCAAACTACTTTGATCCGTGGGGGATGCCAATACCATCAAAACCCTAATTCCACCATCATCCGGGAGTTTAGTTCTATTGCTAGAGGGGAAGCGAGAGGCTGGGGAAATACCACTTTGGTAGCGAGAGAAAGCTATGTAAGGGCCTGTTGCTAAGGGGCGATCGCCTGCGTGCATGACTTCCCACGGCAGACGTGCTAACTTATTATCCTTCAGACCTAAACGCAGACGCAGTACCTGTTGTTGATTCTGGGCAATACCTTGGGCTGTAATCCAACTATCTCTGAGAGTACCTTGAAACAGTGCATTATAAAGTTTCTGACCCAATGCCACTAAATTAACAGAGTTCTTGGCGATCGCACTAGAGGCGATCGTCTCTCCCTGTAATATTATCTTCAATGGGTCATTCATCAGATGCCCAGCAGATGCCAACCATTCAGCCACAGGCCAAGTCACTAGTTCTTCTGCCAATGGGACTCCAGGCGCGACTTGTTCCGTCCGCACCAAGTAGTCATTTTGCCCTACTGGAGTCACGGAAATGTGAAATTCCTGGGTCACAACTTCTCCTGTCCGCCTCCTAAATCTAATTTGAAACGCGAAAGTTTCAATTCGATTTTTTGCTCCTTTTGATACTGTAGATGGATTCGACCACTGATTGTTTCTAAAATAAGTGGCTTTGCTTTCTCTACATTTACAACTTTATCCGGATTAGTTGACATCTGCCCAGAAAAATGTATCGGTAGATGCACCTTAATCTTCAAATCCCCTCGTTAGCTAACACCTGACTAGGGGTTTTTTCTATTAATAATACAAGGTAAATAGGGTAAATTCTCTTATGACCAACGGATATTAATGAAGCCTGGAGAGTTAAAATGGTATCTTATAATACTTGATATATGTTAAGCTTAATGAATACACCCTGATAACTAACTCCCCTGGCTTGGCTAACACCTGACTGGGGGCTTTTTTTATGTCTAGCCATCAATAATTAGCGAATTTGAGAAATTTGTCCTGAAACTACTCAATAGAGGTAGAACAATTAATTGGTAGATGCACCCTGATAACTAACTCCCCTGGCTTGGCTAACACCTGACTGGGGGCTTTTTTTATGTCTAGCCATCAATAATTAGCGAATTTGAGAAATTTGTCCTGAAACTACTCAATAGAGGTAGAACAATTAATTGGTAGATGCACCCTGATAACTAACTCCCCTGGCTTGGCTAACACCTGACTGGGGGCTTTTTTTATGTCTAGCCATCAATAATTAGCGA
>NZ_CAWUDL010000118.1:0-11294 GCF_963920945.1 Anabaena sp. CCY 9402-a | reverse complement strand
CTTTTTTATCTTCTCTGTTTATTTTCCTATAAAATTTATTTTAAAGATAGGTCTAATAATATTAGATTCTAATTGCCCAGTCCGGGCATTTCTCCTGGGTAGCTTCAATGCTACACTTGCACCGACAGTTTTTGGTGAGACATTCATTTTTGTTCCCACACGTTCAATCAACTGGTCTGAGAGTAATACTTCCTCATTGAGTTCTTGACCTTGTTGTTGAATTTCACTACCAGTAGCCGAGAAAGAGACGGGTGGGCGAGAGTAGGTTAATGAGCTGTCTGCTACATAGGTGGGTGGTGGGTCGGGTTGGATAGCTACGACTGTTGACCCCGCCACAATTAAAGCAAAGCTGGCTAGTCCAATCCATTTGTACTTTTCAAAAGCAATGACGTAACGCTTAACAATTGGTGGGGTCATAACAGAAGCATAGGTAAACAGACAAAGGTGGATAGAATCGGCGATCGCTAGTTGTTATTATAGTTACTGTTATTATTCATGATTGACGATTCATTAGTCACCCCCGTGTTTCATTTTGCTACATTCTTGATTTATCCTTTACAAGCCCATTACCTCAAAAAACATATTTTAATTTCTGCCGCCAAAGTTTTCAAAGAAATTCAGGAACGAACGTACATTGAAAAATGGCTGAGTAATTGTACTAAGAAAGTTGGTAATTCTGCCAATTAGGTTGCGACCAACTACAATCACATCATTATCTTGCAGAGGCACATTTTGGGCGACATCACCACTCATAGCCTTTTTCGCATCTAATGATTGAGTTACAGCTTTCCCTCGTTCCGGGTCAAAGCGTACTAAAGCAATATCTCGCAGGTTAGCAGTATCAAGATTGATCCCACCCAAGGCATCGATAAACGTACTACCATTTGGCAGGGCTTGCGTCACTATTCCCCCAGCCGCGTAATTTAAAACTCGGATTCTAATTTGCGGTATGGCCAAGGAGGAACGAGATACTAAAGTACGGTCATAACCGTCATCTGTGCCGATTTCTCGGCGTGGGACAATAATAGCATCGCCATCTTGCAGACGTAAGTTAGGTAGTGAACCATCATTTTGCAGTGTCCCATACAGGTCAATATTTTGTGAAATGGTAGAACCATCCATCAACCGACGACGTACTTTCACCTGTCTCAAGTCAGCACCAATGCTAGAACCACCAGCTGTCAGCAAAGCATCAGCCACACGGGGTAAAGCGGCAGAAATATTATAAATACCTGGTCGAAATACTTCCCCACTGATAGTTACCTGTACAGGACGGGGGCTGGCCAGAGACACAACCAGCATTGGATTTACTAAAATACGACCCAAACTCAAACCAATTTTTTCTTTTGCTTCTTCTAAACTTAAACCTTGGATAGAAACCAGACCAACTTGTGGTACGACAATATTGCCTTCTGGACTAACTTGCGCTTGAAAACTTAAATCTTGACGCTGTGATGTCAAAGATAAAACAACAACGGGATCAATCACATATTGATTGAGCAAAGAGCGAATTTTTGCTTGGGCTTCTTGTAAAGTTAAACCTTGCAGTGGGACAGTTTCTAGGAGGGGAACTATGATGTTACCTTCTGGGTTAATTCCAGCTTGAAAGCTTAAATCTGGAAAGCGTTGCACAATCACACTAATTACGTCTCCTGAACCCAAGCGATAAGGGCCAGGAGGACGTTCAAATGTCACGTTAATAGTATCCCCTGGCCCCAACAAGTAGCGGTTAAATTGAGGAGAAATTTCGTTATTCGTGCTAGCTGGTGCAACCTCAGTCTCTGGTGGAGGTGAAGGGAATTTTACTGGTAATTCCCCTTCAGGTGGCAAAGTTTGAGCTAAAACAGGTTGAAAAGTATTTAAGAAAAGCCCTAATTGAAAACTTACACAACACAGGGCGCTCAATGCACGCATATAAGAACTCATAAATATTAACATTGCTGGTCTTTAGAATATATTGCCAGAAGTTATGACACTCATTGAGTAGGGTTAAAAACTTCTGCCATTAATGTGGATTGTACTGTTTCCCCAATAGACTCTATTAAAGGCCAAGTAGTTTCCACCTGTCCTAAAGGTTCTATCGGCACAATAATACTGACAGCAACCCAAGGCGCACGATTTTTCTGCCATTGTGCAAATTGATCGGCTAAAAACCAGCGAAACGGTGATGAATATCCACTATTTGGTAAAGCGTACCATTGCAAGACAGCAAAGGTTTCTTGATTTGTGGCGGCGCGAAAGAATATTGCTTCTACCTGAGTTTGGGTATTTTCCCTATGGGGTGATTGTTTGACAATCAACTGAGCTGAACGTTCTTGAGCTATATCCCATTTTCCCCAACGGGACTTTCCCCAACCGCTAATATCTGTCCATTCGATTTCCGGTTGATCCGTTGGGCCATTTTGCGGCAATAACAGCAAGATAGCTTTTTTTTGCGAGCTTTCTTGCTGTATCAGTTGCAATGACCATTTATTTGTGCCAATTTGTTGTTCTACTTGTTCAAGAGTTTTCCAACCAGACAAAGTTAAACCCTTGCTACGTATATCTTTTAATAATTTGAGATTGGTAACAGCTGGTGGTTGTTTCCATTGCCATTTTCCTGTTAAGTATCCTGGAACTGCCCCTGTTACTAATAGCAGTAGCAACAGTAACAGCACTGTTAGATAAGTTAAATACTTGTATTTAAAAAATTTAGATAAGGAAATCATCGGTAAAAATTGCTATATTTACGCAAAATTCTACCTGAAAAAATGACCCTGTAGGTTCAGTAAAATTAATGGTTAGTGTCAAGAGGTACTGGGGACTGGGGACTGGATAAAAAAAATAATTAATTCCTAATTCCCAATTCCCCTCATTACTCATTACTCATTACTCATTACTCATTACTCATTTATCCTTCTGCTTCTAGTTCGGTTTCCGGTAGTGCTGACAGATATTGATCTAGCCAATTCAACAGAGGTACTAAGGAAAGTAACATCAGGGCAGAATATAGGTCGCCGCCCCAACTATCATGTAACCATGTAAAAGCAGCTTCCTGACCAGCACCATGAAAGAAGCTCAGTAAGGTGTTACGAATGATATTAGCAATAACACTGATGATAACGGCAATTGATAAAAACCAAACTGTTACCCGACGAGAAGATAAAGCTCCTGTCCAATACAACAACATCAAACTGACGTAAATAGTTGTAAACAGCATTTTTAAGCCGGCACAATAGGGGGCAACTTCGACGATTTTGCCTCCAACATAGATGTTGATACCATCAACAACTACTTCCATGCCAAACTGATTGAGGATGAAACCTGCTGTCGCGGCAATGAAACTTTGCAGGGGAAATGTATAAGGGGCAATCAGGTAAGGTACTGCGGTGGGAGTTGCGAGGAATACCAGTATTAGGGAAAATCCCTGTAGTCTTAAGCCGGGAAAACCCTTAAACCACAGGCATAATGCTGCCAGTATTATGGGTAAGGAAAGATTTACCCACTCTGTCACACCGCTTAAATAAAACACTGCCCCAATAACTAATAAAGCTACACCCAAAGGATGGGTTTTATTGGGCAGGCGTTGCCACTGTTTTCGGTGTTTCCAACTCAGATAACCTGCAAATGGTAGACCTATCAGACCATGACTGAAATATTCGTGTTCGATGCTAATAGTTTTGTTTAGCCAACCGTCTACCCAGTGGAGTAAGACGGGCGCATAGAGCAGCACTATCAGGCTGAAAATTCCTATACTTAGTAGTTGGGTTGTGTTTCTGTTTTTTATTTGTTGTTGAAGTGCCATAATTTTCAGCAACTCAGTTAATATTATCTCAGTGTTTCTGTGTTAATAGAGGCAGTCTTTAACCACATAGGCACTGAGACACAAAGAAAAATATTGTAACTTTTAATATATTACACTACTTCAGTAGTAGGTGTGGGTTTGGCTGCTACTCCACTAATTACACTGGTAATAGCAGCTACAACCTCTCTGGCTTGGCTATGGCTCAAACCAGGGTACATCGGTAAGGATAGTATTTGCTGGGCTAGTGTTTCCGCTTGGGGAAAGTCTCCGCTTTGATAGCCGAGGTTGGTAAAAGCTGGTTGGAGATGACAAGGAATTGGATAGTGAATACCAGTTTGAATACCTGCTTTTGTTAGTTCTGTTTGGAGTTGCTGTCGGTCTATGGGGCAATTATTATCAACTTTAATCACATAAAGGTGATAAACATGACCTTCACCACTTTGATTTTGGATAGGGGTAATACCAACAGAGGCTAAGGGTGCTAGTTCTAGATCATATTGTTGGGCAATGCTGAGGCGATCGCTATTCCACTGAGATAAATATGGTAATTTTTCTAATAAAATAGCTGCTTGCAATGTATCCAAACGGCTGTTTGTACCCATTTCCATGTGAACATACTTTTGGGATGAGCCGTAATTTCTTAACCTGGCAGCTTTTTGGGCTATTTCTGCGTTGCGGGTGAGTATCATTCCCCCATCTCCCAAAGCCCCTAAATTCTTACTGGGATAAAAACTAAAGGCTGCGGCTGTACCTACACTACCAGCTTGATATCCTTCTCTGTGTGCCAGATGTGCTTGGGCGGCATCTTCAAAGATTAACACTTTGTAGGTATCAGCAAAATCTAATAGCTGTCTAGGTGATACCATTTGACCATACAAATGCACTGGAATAATAG
The DNA here is from genome assembly GCF_963920945.1 of Anabaena sp. CCY 9402-a. Taxonomy (NCBI): domain Bacteria; kingdom Bacillati; phylum Cyanobacteriota; class Cyanophyceae; order Nostocales; family Nostocaceae; genus Anabaena; species Anabaena sp. CCY 9402-a. Next base: position 6,615 of record NZ_CAWUDL010000118.1, on the reverse strand, counting down.
CTTTAGTCCGGGGTGTAATGGCTTTGGCTGCTGCTTCTAAATCAATTAAAGCTGTTTGGCTAGAGCAATCTACAAGAATGGGTGTTGCTCCCGCCTGTAAAACTCCAATCATGGTGGCTACAAAAGTATTGACTGGTAAAATTACCTCATCCCCAGCCCCAATGTTACACGCTTGCAAACCTAACGCGATCGCATCAGTTCCCGATGCTACACCTACTCCATATTCTGCTCCTGAAGCTTGAGCAAATGCTACTTCAAATTCTGCCAGTGATTTTCCTAAAATAAAATCTCCTCGCTCCAATACAGTCTCAATTGCCTGCTGGATTTTATTTTGAATTAACTCATGCTGTAACTTGAGGTCTACAAAAGGAATTATTCTACTACTCATTGATTAGTTAACCTCTCAATTGAAGAAAGCAAAAGGCAGGAGGCAGTTCGCGCCAGCGTTGTCCTCGAATTTCTACCTTTATTGTTAAATTCATGATTTTCTTTATGACTTTAACCTAAATTCAGTAAAAATTATCTGTGATTACAAAATGATATATTTGTGAATTCCCACCACAATCAGTCTAAAAATATCGAGATTAACTTATGCTCAAATAGAAGCTTAATTTGGGATATCAACTATTATTTATAATTGCTACCGTTACTATAAATCTGCAATTCAACGAATCAAATTTCCTGAAAAAACATTTTATTTTACGGGCAAATATAATAGCAGATAATTTTACCTTGATCAGGTATTTATATCCAAATAATTAATATTAACAAAAAATTTTCAGAAAATAAAAATCAGAATATTTGCGGTTTACAGAGTTATATTTATGAGTCATGATGCGTAATTCAGTCTTGATTTCGTATACTTTACAGTGTTAAAAAACCTAACAGAACTGAGTTTTGTCTCATCTGTATATTGATGATCAAAAGACTTGTTCTATTGTTCATTCTTCAGACCACTGTATTGCTAAGGTTAGAATACCCTGATTGCACCATAAATTAACGCTATCTGCTCATTGCAACCTCACGAGAGAAGTAATACACCATTAATTACCGTATTTACAACAGAGGTACAAAATTTTTGTCCCCAACTTGTTTGTCAGCAGCTAAATTGGGGAATGCTTAAGAATAGTAAATCATAACCCAGCAAAAGTGGTTATATAAATTACAGTATCGAGCAATTATTAAGGTAGCAGTGGCAATGGTAGAGCCGAATAACAACTTATTTGTCCTTAAAGATGGTTGGACTTCTCAAGAAACAAGAGAACAACAACGTCTCACAGCATTGTCAGAATTAGGTTTGCGACACCCAGAAACAATACCAGTTTTTGAAGAGGCTACTCAAACAGCTGCTCACTTTTTGGAAGCACCAATTTCTGTTTTAGGATTCATAGATCAAGAACGCCATTGGTTCAAATCGGCTGTGGGCTTATCTAGGCTGGGCTTAATGAACAATTTGGCACAAAGTCGCCAGTTGTTGCGGGGCGAGTCTTTTTGTACTCAGGTTATAGAAAGTTCTCAAACTCTTGTAATTAACGATACACAAAAGCTGACAGATGCCTCACTAGTGGCGAGCAAATTAGTACAAGATTATGGCATCCGTGCTTACTTAGGTGCGCCGCTAATTGATGCTACAGGTAACTGCCTGGGTGCGTTGGCAGTGATGGATCTAGTACCACGTAATTTTACGAATAGAGACATTGAATTTTTACAGATTATAGCTCGTTGGAGCATGAGCGAATTTGAGCGTAATCGACTGCTGATGCTAGGACAAGCCAATAAGTTGAGTTTAAAGAACTCCACTCCTTTGTTACTTAATGAAGAACTGAACACAGTCACAAAAGTCACTTCATCTAGTTTAGACAAAGAAGCTCACGAAACTAAGCAAATCAAACTAGAACTTCTAGCACAACTGACTCAGGAACTACGCACACCCCTGACATCCGTACTAGGGATGACCAGTGTTTTAGGAAGAGAGATTTACGGGCCTTTAACCACTAAACAAAGAGAATATTTAGATATCATCCAACATAGTGGTCGGTACTTACTTTCTCTAGTTAATGAAATTACCGAACTAGGAGCAATGGATAAAAATGCTACTAGCATCAATGTAGTTCCTGTAGATGTAGAAATGCTGTGTCAGCAGGCGATTAATACTTTGGAAGAAGCAGCTAATCGCCGTGAGCAAGATATTCGCCTGTCAGTCGAACCAGGACGTGGAAGAATTTGGCCGTTGGACAAAGATAAAGTCCGGCAAATACTATATCATCTGATTTTTAGCGTAATTCAACTTTCTGCCACTGGTAGTATTATTCGTATTCACGTTTCTTACAAAGAAAATACGCTCAATATTACTGTGTGGGCTTCCCATCCCTGGTTAGGAGATGGTATGACTGAGGTTGACCCTTACTTCCGCCTCAATTCATTGACTCTGATGGAGTTGGCTGGTGAAGCCGCACCTTACAGTATCCATCTAGATAGTCATGAGGAAACTGGGAGCTTGCCTATCACACTAGAAAAGTTGCAAAATCTAGATGGCGATCGCACAAATATTGCGGATGTAGATCCTGAAGAAGATTTAACTCCAGGACAAAGTAATTTGTCACGAGAAAGCTTAGGACTGTTACTCAGCTGTCAATTGGCAGAATTACATGGTGGACAAATTGCTATTCAAGGTTCGCCACAATCAGGGCATCGTTATGTACTGAGTCTACCACTGCAACTAACTAACTCCCCGGAAACCGGCGATATTTCATAGAAAGTCTTACCTATACCGTTAGTAGCCTGTAATGAAGCATTCAGAGTCAGTATTTAAGATTATGGGGAATTGCTATGAACATCCTCAATCATTTGTGAGGCTTGAGAATCCTGGTTTTTTACTCAACCAGGGTTCTCAAGTCTCACCAATGATCATAAATTTCAGAGGATTGCTATGGTAGCTATTATTAACAACAGAATTACCAATTACCAATTTGCTATCTGGATTATTACTTTATAATGAGCCGCTATATGATCAAGTCCAAGTGCTAAAAGGGCTTGCTAATTGATCACAGTGGGTTTTATGAATTTAGTCTGGCAAAGGTTTACTTTATCGTATTTACCGCTCAAACAATATCTTTCTACTAGTTATTTACATCGGTTACTAGTTGGATTGTTGTTTCCTTGGCGGCAAACTAGTATTTTACTCCAGTGGGGAGATGTAATTGCTGCGGCTTTACTGAGCTTGGTATATGCACTCGCTCCTTTTGTCTCTAGTACCCTGATAGGAGTATTGCTCTTAGCTTGTGTGGGATTTTGGCTATTGCTGACGTTAACTGATGAACCAACATCAATCAGAACTCCCCTTGCTACTCCTATTCATCTGTTGGTGTTGCTTTACTGGGCAATTGCCATAGTCGCAACAGCATTATCACCTGTACCCAGAGCAGCGTTGAATGATTTAATCACTTTAACGCTGTATTTATTGCTATTTGCCTTGTGTGCTAGGGTGCTGCGATCGCCTCGTTTGCGGTCTTGGATTATTACTATCTACTTACACGTATCACTAATTGTCAGTGTATACGGTTTAAGGCAATGGCGTTTTGGTGCAGTCCAACTAGCTACTTGGGTTGACCCAGCATCTCCTTTATCTAAAACTACTAGGGTTTATAGTTATTTAGGTAATCCTAACTTGTTAGCTGGTTATCTTGTTCCAGCTGTAGTTTTTAGCCTAGTAGCTATTTTTGCTTGGCAAGGATGGATGAAAAAGTCCCTAGCATTAACAATGCTAATTGTTAATACTACTTGCCTAATTTTAACTTTTAGTCGTGGTGGCTGGATTGGGCTATTGGTGGCAGTCTTCGCGGCGATCGCTTTGCTAGTTTATTGGTGGAGTATACAACTACCAGCTTTTTGGCGCACTTGGTCACTACCCATACTCTTAGGAAGCGTGATCGGGTTATTGGTTGTAGCAGTGATATTTGTTGAACCAGTCCGCTTACGGGTTTTCAGCATCTTTGCTGATCGCCAAGATAGCAGCAATAATTTTCGCCGTAATGTTTGGGATGCTGTGTTTGAGATGATCCGCGATCGGCCAATTATCGGCATTGGCCCCGGTCATAACTCTTTTAATAAAATCTATCCGCTTTACCAGCGTCCTCGTTATAGTGCTTTGAGTGCCTATTCCATTTTCTTAGAGGTGGCTGTAGAAACGGGTTTTGTTGGTCTTGGTTGTTTTCTTTGGTTAATCATTGTCACTGTCAATACGGCATTTTTACAATTACGCAGATTACGACAATCCAATAATTTAGAAGGATTTTGGTTAATTGGGGCATTTGCTACTTTGTTAGGGATGCTGGCTCACGGTGCAGTAGACACCATTTGGTTTCGCCCTGAAGTCAATACCCTCTGGTGGCTGATGGTTGCCTTAATTGCCAGCTACTGGACACCTTTAAACCAAAATCAAACTCAAGCAGATAACTCACACCAACCAGAACCAACAGTCAATTAACTTCTTCACAAGACAATAGGCACGGTATTATCAAGACTAGTTCTCCCTACCGTGCCTCTAAATTATTAGTACAACAAAAGAAATAATTGATTATCTCAGTCCCTATAACTAGTAGCCCCAGGAGCATTGGGATCGCGATAACGGGTTGGCTCGTCGTGCTGTTTTCTACCAGCTAACCCAGCTAAACCTAATAAACCAATTAAACCCAACCAACCCCAATCAAAATCATTACGTTCATAATAAGTTGTGGTTCTGGGGACATTATCTACTCTAGGCACAGTATTGACTTGAGCTTGTGCAGGTAGACTTAAAGGCAAAATGGCCGTACTTAAAGTCAGAAGGCTAGCCCCAACAACTGCGGTGAAGTCACGTTTCATGGTAGGATTTCCTCATAAGCTTCTAAAGTTACCCACCACTGTAACGATTCCCGAATTGAACAGAATCAATCTACGGCTATAGAGTAGGTGTTTACTTAACTCACGCTGAAGATATATAGTTCTGTTGCTACTTTAATAATTTTTCATTGCCCGTTGAATATCACGTTGATCTTGGCGGCGTTTGAGGTCTTCTCGCTTATCGTGGAGCTTTTTCCCTTTACCTAGGGCAATACTAATTTTGACCCAGCCCCGTTTCAGGTACATCTTCAAGGGTACTAATGTCAAACCTTGCTGCTCTACTTTACCGATGAGTTTCCGAAGTTCTTGGCGATGTAGTAACAGTTTGCGGGTACGGCGTGGTTCGTGATTAAAATACTGCCCACTAGCGTTGTAAGGAGAAATATGCACGTTAATTAGCCATGCTTCCCCATCACGAAGCAAAGCATAACCATCTTGGAGGTTTACTTTACCCGCACGGATTGACTTAACCTCAGTTCCCGTCAGTTGAATCCCAGCTTCAAAGGTTTCTAGGATTTCATACAAATAGCGGGCTTGCCGATTATCACTGATAACTTTGTAACTTTCGCTCTTATCGCTCATTGAAAATTGTTCTTCCGTTGATTAATTTATCTTAGGGTGATTAATAGGTGAGCATTGTGCTATTCTGTGAAGAATTGCAACATTTACTGCGTTTTTATATTGTCGGGGGTCTTAAATACGTTTAAATTTGTTAATCTTTTTATGGATTTAAGATTTTCTTTATAAATCACCCCTAAGACAGTCATTAGCTACTAATCTTGTCATATTATGAAACATAAGAACACTATTGTAACGCGTGTTCTTATATAGAGCTTCTAGAAGGAAATTTCTGAGTAAAAATGCTAGGGGTGTACTTTCCATGCCCTTGACGATCCTTGTGGTGGATGACGATGTGGGCACTCGTCTATCTATTAGTGATTATCTTGAACTGTCAGGCTATGCAGTAATTACGGCCAATGACGGTCAAGAAGCTTTGGCAATGGTGGAAGAATACCAGCCTGATTTAATTGTCACCGATATTGTCATGCCACGTATGAATGGGTATGAATTGGTACGTCGGGTACGTCAAAAACCAAAATTTCGCTTATTACCCGTAATTTTATTAACAGCCCGTACCAAGACTCAAGAAAGAATTCTTGGTTATCAGTCTGGGTGTGATTTATACTTGCCGAAGCCTTTTGAGCTAGAAGAGTTAGCCGCAGCTATTTGCAATCTATTGGAGCGATCGCAAATTATTCAATCTGAGTACCGCTTTCCTCAGAAAGAGAGTTCAGCTAGTCCTGGCTCTACAAGAGTCATAGAGACTCATAACTCTATTTTGAGTCATGTTGAGGGGTCAGGCTTGCTCTCATCTTTGACCCTGAGAGAACAGGAAGTCTTAGAACTTTTAACTCACGGTCTTTCTAACGCAGAAATGGGACTTCAACTTCACTTAAGTCCCAGAACTGTAGAAAAATACGTCAGCAGCTTATTAAGAAAAACTGACACCAGCAACCGGGCTGAATTAGTGCGTTTTGCGATTAAGCATGGGCTTGTAGAGTAGAAGGAGACTGGGGAAAAGAAAGAAGGGGGAGCAGGGGGAGCAGGGGGAGCAGGGGGAGAAAAATACAATGCCCACCCACTCACTACTCAGCACTCACTACTCACTACTCACTACTCAGCACTCACTACTCACTACTCACTACTCACTACTCACTACTCACTACTCACTAC
>NZ_CAWUDL010000117.1:0-11623 GCF_963920945.1 Anabaena sp. CCY 9402-a | reverse complement strand
TATCTTGTATTCAATTGTATAATCATTTGTGTAATTAATTTTGTTTAATTACTTAATCGCGCCCGTTGGTCGCTCACATCTTGCACCAACAGTATTTACCCGTACAGATCAAACAAACTAGTGCCAAATTATAACAACAGGTAAATACAACCAAGTCAGTAAATTCAAGTTCTAAATCCAACTTAAATACTGTAATTAATACAGAGGGGGATAGATAATAGAATGCAGAGACTTTTTGACCTCAGATCATAGAGATGATTGCATCTGAGTCTCAAAACATGAGAGAAAAGGCGTGAAATATCGAAATTAAAGCAAGAAAAATGCTTGCCCACGCCCAAGAATTAGTTTACAGCCTAAAGGAATTGATGCCGACGCAGTACCAAAAAGATAACCTAGAGACTATGTTGGCGTTATTTTTGGAGGTTTATTTGGTCATAGGAAAATGGCGTATTCCCTGGAACTTTCGTGTTTGGCGAGGTAAGGGAACGCCTTCCCCAGCGCAGTTGGGGCTATCCCTAGTCAAACGTTTACCTCTATCTTTAACTCAACATTTCCAGACAATTATTTTAGCGGATACAGCTTTTGGCAGTGTTGAATTCTTGGAGGGTATACGTCAGCTTAAATATCATGCCGTTACAGGTGTAGCTATTATTGTTAAAGGTAAATCGTCGGCAATTGAGATGCACAAGATGTCGGAAAGTCTTCAGTGAGTCACTCTCCTTTATAAAAACTAGAAGAACCTATACAAAAAGACTAGCGGTGAAAGTAATTAAGGAAGTATTAGAAACGAATGTAGAGAGTGCAGCCATCAGAAATAGAATGACAGCATCGGAGGTAGAAACCTTATTAAAAGAACAAGAAGCTGATTTACTCAAAGAAAACCCTCTTCAGCTAAAAAAGTTAGGTATAGATGAAATAACCCAGCTAAAAGGAGGAAAAAACTATGCGGCTGTATTAGTAGATTTAGAAACAAGAAAACCAATAACGTTGTTGGAGAAAAGAAATAAAGCCGTCATAGCAGAATACTTATCAAGCCTGGGTTCAGAGGTATTAAATCAAATAGAAGAAGTCAGTATAGACTTATGGATACCCTATAAAAGTTTAATCCAAGAAATGCTGCCAAATGCTCAAGTAGTGAGTCAGCGCTGCGGGAGGGTTTCCCTCCGCAGGCGACTGCGAACGCCGATAGATTCCATGTAATGAAACAAATAAATCAGGAGTTAGATGAAAGAAGAAAGCAGGAAAAACGGGCAGCAGTCAAAATTAAAAATCGGCAAGAGAGAGAGGAGAAATTAGCAGGGTTAACTCACAGTAAATACCCTTTATTAAAGAAAAAAGAAAGCCTCAATGATGAGGAAAAAGCCAAGATAAATTCACTGCAAAAACTCGCTCCAGAATTAGGAGAAATGTATCGAAATAAAGAAGCAATTAGAGATATATTTGAAAGTCACATAACCAGTGATGAAGCCTTATATAAATTTCTGGAATGGACTCAAACTGCTTATAAATTTTTCCCAAACAGTTGTCGAACCATTAGTAGATGGATAGATGAAATTCTCGCTTATTTTGATCACCGAACTACTCAAGGTATTGTTGAGGGGATTAATCAGAAAATTAAGCTCGTTAAAAGAAGGGCTTATGGCTTAACTAACTTTAATAATTTTAGAAGAAGGATTTTACTCAATTGGTATTTCTGTTGTTAATTTAACATATCTAGTCTGGGAGAGCCAAAATTATTTTTGATTTTTGATTTTTAATTGTCGCAAAGTGACCGTCACATTCTATTCACATTTCCTGCCCAACATAAAAGGGCAATTAAACAAACAGTTGGCTCTCTAAAGAATCATGGTGAAGCATATCAAGACTAAAACTTGTGCTGCAAGTATGAAAAAGTTTGCGAACTTTGCCGCAAGTATTCTGTTACTGCCAGTTTTTGCCGCTTGTACGCCCAACGATACTGCTCAAGTACCACCTACTCCTATTGCTACTGCACCGCCTGTTGCTGATGTCACGCCTGAGCCTGTAACCCCTGGCGCAACTGTGAATGAAAACATTCCAGATGTTGTCAAAGCTAATCCTTCATTGAAAACACTGTCCAGTCTGATTGATCAAGCAAATTTAAGAGATAAATTAGATGATGCTGGCCCTTACACCTTATTTGCACCTTCAGACCAGGCCTTTGCCGCAGTTCCAGAGGAGACAAGAGCGCGACTATTAAAACCAGAAAACCGTGAACTTCTCACACAGGTTTTAACTTATCACGTTGTTCCAGGCAATCTTACTGCTAATCAACTTCGGTCACAAGAGGTGAAAAGCCTTGCTAATAACCCACTAAATATTCAAGTCGATCAAGACCAAGTAAGAGTGAATGATGCTCGTGTCACACAGCCTGATATTAAAGCTAGCAATGGTGTCATCCATATAATTGACCAAGTGCTTCTACCGCCAATGACTCAATAGACATCTCTGATAAAAAATGTAGAGACGTAGCAATGCTACGTCTCTACATTTTTTGGATAACGCATATTTCATTTCTGGAGATGTTTAAGAGAAAACTGACAAATACAGGGAAATACGATGAAAGGATTAAAAGGTAAAAATGCTTTGATTACAGGTGCAAGTTCGGGTATCGGACAAGCGATCGCCATTCGTCTTGCTCAAGAAGGCTGTAATATTGCCATTAATTACCGCAAAAGTCCCGAAGATGCGGAAAATACTGAAGAAATGGCAATGCAAAAAGCCTGTGGAGATGTCGAAAATTGTGGTGTTAAGTCTGTACTGATACAGGGTGATGTCTCTGAAGAATCAGACATCGTGGAAATGGTTAATACTGTGGTTGATAAGTTGGGCAGTCTTGATATTCTAGTCAACAATGCCGGAATCCAGACTGAATGTCCATCCCACGAAGTCAAGACCGCAGACTTTGATCGGGTAATAGCGGTCAATTTACGGGGTGCTTACCTATGCACCCGTGAAACAATCAAACACTTCCTCTCCCGAAATCTGCCGGGAAACATCATTAATATTTCCAGCGTTCACGAAATTATTCCCCGCCCGATGTATGTCAGCTACTCCATTAGCAAAGGCGGGATGGAAAACATGACCAAAACTCTGGCGTTGGAGTATGCAAACCGAGGTATTCGAGTAAATGCGATCGCACCAGGCGCAACCATCACTCCCATAAATGAAGATTGGGTTAACGACCCAGAAAAGAAAGCTGTTGTAGAAAGTCACATCCCAATGGGTCGGGCGGGAACTTCACAAGAAATGGCCGCAGCCGTAGCTTTTTTAGCTTCTGATGAAGCCGCATACATTACTGGACAAACATTATGTATTGATGGTGGATTGACACTGTACGCAGACTTCCGAGAAGTTTGGTCAGCTTGAGACGTATTAAACATCGACCGAATTTAATTATGCGTTGCCCGAAATCCTTAGTAGGCACAATCCCCTACGGCTACATGAATTGTGCCTACGTCATTCTGGGAAATTTACACAATTTCATCATGTAATTTTTGAATTGTTAATTTAGTATTTTGAATCGATAGTTTTGCGTAATCATACTAGAATTAGTCTATTAAGTAGTGCTTTTTTACCCCAAATAGATACATAATAGAACCAAGTATGAGCAAAAAGATACAACTCATATTTAAGGATGTTGAATGACTCAACGTATTACCAGTGCTGTAAATTCATTAGTAACAAAAATATCGCGCCGAAATGCACTTTTGTTGCTTGGGGGTAGCGGGTTAGGTACGACTTTTGTGATAGGAACACAAAAGGAAGTGCTTGCTAAAGATAAAAAAGATGTGCAATTAGTTAACCCACCAACATTATATAATGCCCCCCAAAATGGCTATAGTCATGTAGCTATTACGCCACCCAAGACGAGAACCGTCTATATTTCTGGTCAATTTGGTTCGGATTTGCAAGGAAATCTTGTGTCTAATGACTTTGAAGAGCAGTTAGTTAAGGCTTTTGAGAACCTTCGCTTCGCCTTAGCATCCGTTGGTGCAAGACCAAATGATGTCCTAAAAACTACTGTTCTCATAGTAGATCACACTCAAGATAAATTGATCCCGTTAGGACGTGAAATTGGGAATTTGTGGGGTAATAATCCACCAGCAAACACTCTTATTCCCGTACCTAGGCTTGCACTTGACGGTATGTTGTTTGAGATTGATGCTTATGCTGTGATTCCAGAACAAGGTAATGGAAGACTTATTCCTTATTAAACCTGTGTGAGTCGGTAGAGATTTTGCACTGCAACGTCTCTACAGGCATTATTATTTTGGCAAATTATCTTATCCGAACCGTATTGGGTGCTGTTAGCGGTAGCGCGGCGTTTAGCCGGTTGTGTTAGCGGTAGCGGGGCGTTGAGCAGCGTGCTGAGTAAAGTATAAAGCACGGGCTGACGCGCCACTCTGCTAACAGCATTTTTAACAGGACTTACGCAAAAACTCTCTCAAACCCTTATTTCTCCGTGTTCTCTGCGTCTCTGTGGTATGCGCTACGCGAACGTTATTCCGTAATTTGTGCGTAAGTCCTATTTAACTCAGCACTTTTCCTTATCTTTAGCTAAAACAGACGGAAAAACCTAGATCATCCACCATCTGCATGAGAATATTACTGATGGAAGAGAGGAAATAGGTTAAGTTTTCATACCATAAGTAATGAGGCTAGTAATTTTATTGACGTTGATTGGCAAAAATTTGTATGCGAATCTTACTGGTAGAAGACGACTCAGAACAATTAGAACCATTGCAGGGTGTACTGTCGGAAGCTGGATACATTGTAGATGGAGTTGAAGATGGAGAAACTGCACAGTGGCTATTGTCGAAAAAAGAGTACGATTTGTTGATTTTGGACTGGATGTTGCCCACAATTAGCGGGTTAAGTCTTTGTTATCAGTATCGACTTCTAGGCAAAACTACACCTGTGCTGATGCTCACAGCCAAGGATACCACGCCAGACAAAGTTACAGCCTTAGATGCGGGAGCAGATGATTATATTGTCAAACCGGCTGATTTAGTGGAACTCTTGGCGCGGGTACGCGCCTTAGGGAGGCGTTCTCCCCACTGGGTAGGAGATATTCTTAGTGTTGCAGATTTACAACTGCACCTAAATTACTTGACTGTTGAACGCAATCAGAAAAGTGTGGAATTATCACCGCGCGAAGCTCAATTGCTAGAATACTTAATACGTCACCGTAATCAAATATTAACCCGTGAACAGATTGAAGAAGGTTTGTGGCAATGGGGTTCAGAGCCAGAAAGTAACGCATTAACTGTACTAGTACGCAAGTTACGTCATCGCTTGCAGTTAGTTGGTGCGGCTGATTGGATTAAAACAATCTATGGTATGGGTTACAGTCTCAAAACACCAGAGAATTAATTCGTCACAATGCTCCGCCCAGCTATGCCGCAGGCTTTACGCAATTCGTAATTAATTATAATGGGCTTATATTGGGCTAATTTTTTACCCGATAGCTGACTAATATCCTGACATTTTCACGAGAAAGCCCCAGTTCTTGAACTATCATAGCTTTTACATTGCTTAATTCTGTAACTGGAAATTCAAATTCTAACTTTTTCAGTATAGAGTTAGTAATATTAACCTCAACTTTTGTAAGGCCCCGTTCTTTTTCAATTTCAGCCAAAATTCCTAGCACTTGAAAAGTAGAACGAAGTTGCATTTGTGTATTAGGTTGCAGACTGGCTATTTCTCCAGACAGTCCTAACTCTTCAGCAATCATAGCTTTTACTTTACTTAATTCTGTGACTGGAATCTTGAATGTTAATTTTTTAAGTACAGAGTTTGCTACCATAAATTTAAATTCGGTGAAACTCTGCTCTTTTTCAATTTTAATTTCGGTTAGTAACACATTAGCTGCTAGTCGTATTCTTAATGTTTGTGTATCAGCTTGGAGCTTATCTAGTGTATGGTAAGAACGACTTAATAGTATGTTTGTTAATGATTCACCACCAAGTCCAAAAGCTATTAGAATCAGTGGTAGAGGTAGCAAATATTCAATCTTTAAAGAATGTAATTTTTCTAACAAGTAAGGCAAAAACATATATATTAATCCGCTTTGATTTTTATTAGACAACTAATACCGCACAAAATGGTCAATCTAAAATCCCCAAGCCCCGCACCCTTGTAGTCGGGGTCAATCCAAAATTGCAAATCCGTCTTGAAAAGTTTCCTACGGTGGGAAACCCGCCTACAGAACTTTCCGCAAAATCCAAAATTGATTGACTTTCATGTAGCGTTACTAGTCTCATGTTTTACCGTAGTCGTAGCAATCTAGCCTTGTGGTTTACCCTAACGATGGGTAGTATTCTGGTAGTTTTTTCAGGGTTACTTTACTACCAAACGGTATTAAACAATCTAGAGAATCTCGATCGCTTACTTTACAAAAAATCCAGGGTTATGGCGGTAAACGTGAAGTACGATCTGGGTAATCAACAGCTCGACCTAGAAAACGTGCCGCTTTTAGGAAATAAAGTACCACCATTGGGTACTGAACTCGTATATGCCCGTTGGTATGATACTAGAGGACAACTAGTGCAATTTTTCGGTACTATTCCAGAGCCACAGGTTACAGCAACGCCAGGATTTAAGACTCTCAAGACTAGGTTTTACTCGTCAAAAGAAATACTCCCTGTGATTTGGCTTCGTCAATTAACGCTTCCCGTATACCAGGATAGTTTGTTCATCGGTTATCTCCAAGTGGCAACGCCGCTAGCACCAACGCAAGATGACCTGGCTCAGTTACGGCTGGTTTTGCTGTTGATAGTACCAGCAACTTTAGGGGTAATCGGTTTAGCTGGGTGGTGTTTGGGAGGTCTAGCAATGCGGCCAATTCGAGACAGTTATGACCAGCTACAACGTTTCACCTCTGATGCTTCCCATGAATTGCGATCGCCTCTTTCGGCAATTACGAGCAATGCTCAATATGGCTTATTGTCTAAATCTAACAATATTGAGGCGCAACGTCAGATATTCGGGAAGATTGTTGATGTCACCAAGTCAATGAATAATCTGGTGAACAATCTGCTATTTCTGGCGCGTCATGCTGGTCAATTATCTCCTGAATATTTACAAGACGTTGACTTAAAGACTGAGCTTCTACAGATAGCAGATGAATATGCAACACAAGAGGCTGCACAACATCTCAATCTAACTTACACTTTACCAACTACCAGTGTGACTGTACTGGGTGATGCTGACTTGCTGCGTCAAGCAGTAGTGAATTTGCTCGATAATGCCTGCAAATACACTCCTGCTGGTGGTCATGTTCACTTGCGGCTTTTTATCCAGTCATATTGGGCTGTGATTGAAGTCATGGACGATGGTATTGGTATCCCCAAAGCTGATTTGCCGCATATCTTCGAGCGGTTTTATCGGGTGGATAAAAAGCGCACGCGTAAAACCGGTGGATATGGTTTAGGGTTATCTATTGTTCAACAAATTGTTTCTGCACATACTGGTCATATTAGTGTCAAAAGTGTAGTTGATCAGGGGTCTACTTTTCAGATTTTTTTACCCCTTAAGTAGTCAAAGGTGATAGGTGACAGGTGAACAAATCTAAAATTATCAACTATCAAAAGTTTGAAGTTAATTATTAAATATTTTATACCCAAAGAATGACACATTCACAATGTAGAGAAATAGACTAATTTTCAAGTTCAAATTTATAAGTTTTAAATATGTTTTTTAGAAAAAATAATAGCGGACATTGAATATTTGTCACTTTCTAATCACATTTGTTGTCAAAAATTAAAAATAACAGGATAAAAAGGAAGGAATATTTATGAATACAACTTTTTTCCAGGGTAATTTTACTCTGCTAACTCTGGCTACTGTGACTATTATTGGTAATATCTTGCCAGCTAGTGCTGAAAATACAAACTCCACTTCTGCTAATACTCTGACAAATCAGCCAGCATCAGTAAATGAAACACCTGCGAATGCTCACACTTCTGCATCTGACTTGATGATAGATTCAACACAACCTTCCTCAATCAGTCAATCTGAGCCTGAGAAGGTAGCACAAACTTTTGAGCCTGGTAGAGCCACACGTTCGGGTTCTAGCTATATTGGTGTGGCTGGTAATATTGGCTTGAGTGGCGATACACGGGTAGGCGAAAGTTCATTTGCTGTAATTAGTAAAATCGGACTGACACGAAATTTATCTGCACGTCCTGCGGCTTTAGTTGGGGATAACACAGTTGTTCTTGTGCCAATTACTGTAGATTTTCCCACAGAAAATTTGGAATTTACTCAACTGAATGTAGCACCTTATATTGGCGGTGGCATTGCAGTTTCTACAGGTAGAGATAGCACTTTAGGGGCATTAATTTCTGGTGGTGTAGATGTACCTGTAACTCCACAAATAACAGCAACAGGTGGGGTGAATGTGAGTTTTATTGATCGAACTGATGTCGGAATTTTATTAGGTGTTGGCTACAATTTCTAAGTATTTTCAAGTCACAATTATCAGAAACAACTACTGTGGTTCCTCTCCGAGATAACAACCCGACAACAATTAACCCGTATGTTACCTACGGGTTAATTATCACAAATATTCTGGTTTTCCTTTATCAACTAAACCTGACACCGCAACAATTACAAAGGTTTTTTTACACGGCTGCACTAGTACCATGCCAACTTTCAAATGCTTGTCCTAGTAACTTGGAGACTCAGGCAATACCAGAATGGATGACCTTGATCACATCTCAATTCTTGCATGGTGGTTTTTTACACCTAGCAGGAAATATGCTGTTTCTGTGGGTTTTCGGTAACAATATTGAAGACCGCTTAGGTCATGTAAAATATTTAATTTTTTATCTAACCTGTGGGGTTTTAGCAGCATTATCTCAATGGTTTTTTTCACAAAATTCGACGATTCCTTCTTTGGGTGCTAGTGGTGCTATAGCTGGAGTTTTAGGTGCATATATTCTTCGTTTCCCAAGAGCGCAAGTTCTGACTTTAATTCCCTTGGGATTTATCTGGACTACTATCAGAATTCCCGCCTTTTTCTTTTTGGGGTTTTGGTTTATCCAACAAGCTTTTTATAGTATCGCCAGTTTACAGGCTCGCTCTAATATTGGCATGGAAGGTGGGGGAATCGCTTATTGGGCGCACGCAGGAGGCTTTGTCTTTGGGGTAATTCTTGCTCCTCTATTTGGCTTGTTTAAGCGTCGCTAGAAAATTTAAATCAAAATATTGTTATGGCCTAGTATTTACTGATGAGAATTTGTATCTTAGCCTCAATCACAAATATTTAATGAACTTCTATCTAAAGACAGTAATAAAAAAGAGATAAATAATTAAAAATTAAAACTTACTATTCGGAAAATAGAAATAATAGCAACCTAGGTGAAAAATCCAGCTTAAAAAATAGCAATCATCAAATAGAGTGAAAATTTGCTGAAGGAGAAAAGAATATGCCACGACCTATACACAGTTCAGTCATTGTCATTACAGGTGCATCAAGCGGCATCGGACGGGCTACAGCGTTGGAGTTCGCTAAACAACGGGCAACATTACTCTTAGCTGCAAGGCGTGAAGGTGCTTTACGGGAAGTTGCTCAAGAGTGCGAACAGCTAGGTGCAAGAGCTGTGGCAGTGCGAACAGATGTTACATTTGAATCAGATGTGCAAGCACTAGCACGCCGCGCCATTGAATCCTTTGGGCGGTTGGATGTGTGGGTGAATAATGCCGCCGTCAGTTTATTTGCGCGGTTTGAAAATGCACCGATGGAAGCCTTTCGGCGAGTAATTGAGACTAATTTATTTGGTTACATTCACGGTGCGCGTGCTGCCCTACCCTACTTTAGAGAACAAGGTAACGGTAACTTGATTAATGTTTCTTCAGTTGTCGGCGTAACTGGTCAACCATACACAATACCCTACACCATCAGCAAGTATGCAATTCGCGGACTCTCCGATTCCCTACGGATGGAATTGTATCTAGATCATGCACCAGATATTCATGTCTGCACCGTATTACCTGGTTCTATTGATACACCCATATTCCAACACGCAGCTAATTACACAGGTCGCCAAACCAAAGCCATGACACCTGTATATTCTGCCAGAGAAGTTGCTGAAGCGATCGCCGGATTAGTCGAAAGACCACAAAGAGAAATCGTCGTTGGTCAAGCCGTCTACTTAGCACTTTTACAGAAAACCTTAGCCCCCGATGTCTTTGAGCGCATGATGGCAACGCAAGTAGATAAAGACCACTTTCAAGATTACAAACCAGCCCCCCAGACCCATGGCAACGTATTCGAGGCGATGGAAGACTATACAGGCATCAGTGGTAATTGGTTAGTTCAAGATGGCATGACTAATCAACATATCTGGGATATGGCAAAGGACGCAGCCCAAAAAATTGGCTTACCAATTTCTTAAGACCAAGTGAGGAGTAGTTGTAGTGGACTGTTTCATAAATCGGCGTTGCTGAATCGAGGGATGGTAATAACTTGATCAAATTGCTCCCTCTACCTACCCTGCTTACCTCAATTCATCCCACTGTTATGCAACGCCAACAACAGAATAACTGCAAGTGCTACTTTTTGCCTATCTTTTAGAGACAGGACTTACGCAAAAAGTCTCTCAAACCCTTATTTCTCTGTGTTCTCTGCGTCTCTGTGGTATGCGCTACGCGCACGCTACGCGAACGTTATTCCGTAAATTGTGCGTAAGTCCTAAGCGAAAGCGATCGAGGTACTAGGTTCTGAATCAAATCATCGCCCAGATTTGGTAGAAGTGCCACTCAAACTTATTCTCCAAAGCTTATCTGAACCATTCGATTTTAACAAGCAAGTTCGTAGTAAGGACTTTAGTCCTGAATGAAATCCTTCTCAGGATTAATGAAAACCATATTAAGCTAATGCACATTTAACTTACATACTGATTAATTGCAGAAACGATGAAAACAAATTACCTGATTGTAGGTAGTGGGTTGTCAGCACTGGTTTTTGGATCTTTGATGGCAAAATCTGGTAAAAAAGTGCAGATATTAGAAGCCCATGAGCATCCAGGAGGTTTTGGTCATACGTTTACAATGGCAAAAAAATACAAATTTAATGCTCAACTGCATTACGTTTGGGACTGCGGTGAAGGACAGACTGTAAATCGAGTTCTCAAGAAATTAGAAATAGAGAAACAAGTAACATTCGAGCGATATGAGCCTGATGGTTTTGATCACATGAGAATGCCTGGTTACTCACTGAATATTCCCTCAGAATCCCAGGAATTAATCAGGCGGCTATCTCATCTTTTTCCCCAAAATTCCCCGCAGATTCGTAAATTTATCCTCGAAGTTAACAAGATTAGTCAGGGATTAAAGATATTATCTCCACCAATAATTCCTAGTGAATTATTCAAACATCTATCGGAAGTATCATCTACCATAATGTATTTGAATAGTACACTTCAGGATGTTTTCAATAAATTCAAATTACCTCAAGAAGCACAAACACTTTTAGCATTGCAATGGCCGGACTTTTTGCTACCTCCTGATCAACTTTCTTTTTATGCCTGGGTAATTTTATTTATGGCTCTCCCAGACTAGATATGTTAAATTAACAACAGAAATACCAATTGAGTAA
>NZ_CAWUDL010000116.1:0-12307 GCF_963920945.1 Anabaena sp. CCY 9402-a | reverse complement strand
TCCGATTCACTCAGCCCTGCTGTGTTATCTTGCATTGCTTAGTCTAAACTCCAGTCATTACTCACCACTCATTACTCATTACTCATTACTCATTACTCATCACTCATTACTCATTACTCACCACTCATTACTCACCACTCATTACTCACCACTCTATCGAGCCGTGCTGACAATTTGCTTCCAGGCTTTAACTGCTGTCTGTAAATCCTGCGGTAAATTGTTTTGGGAAATATCGTTATACTGCACCGTACCTTTGCGGCTAGTGAGAGTGTAAGTAATATAATCAGCTGCACCTCTAGACGCTGGATAACTCAGATTTTGAAATTCTCTTTGTGCGCGGTTGATTACTCTTTGAAACTGACGCACCTGTGCTGAAGTCACCCGACGCACACTCCGTTCAGAATCATTAGCATCACCAATCCGCACCCGAATTAACCTACCATCATTAAGTAATACTGTTTCGTAGGTTCTGCCAATAAAGCCACCACTAGATATTTGTCGAAACACAACATTTCTATCTAAAGGTGGCGGTAACTCACTAGCAGGAATCGGTACTGGTCGAAGAGTGCTAGAGTCATTCTCTTTGCGTCTCACAACAGAACCAGTTTCGTTAGTGTGATAAACCCACTTTTGTTGACCACGAGCAACAACAACGCGCCAACCAGGGACTAAGGCTTGAGTACAAAGTTCATCTGGTCTTTGCAGTTCCAAACAACCATTACGCCAAGTTTTACGAATAGAATCAATAATTTTGAGTTTTTTCGTGGCAATTCCGTCTCTGCGGTTGATATCTTGCAAGACTGCGTTAGCTACTGCTCGTGGTAAAGGCTCTAACTTAACATTTTGTTTAACGACTTCCTTAGGAGTCTCTGCTAAAAAATTGATCGGTAAAGCAGTGGCATTTTGCATTAATATGAAACCACTACTAACAGATAAAATACCACTCAACATTACAGCAGTAAAAATCCGGGCTTGTTTAGCGTTAAGATTAGTTTGCAGCATAAGTTTGTTAGCTAAAAATCCAACTGGTTTGATGATATTTTGCGCCCAACGGCTATAGCTACCGGCTTTAAACTAGCAACTAAATTCACCATATCTTCCAAAGATAGGGCTTGACGAGCATCAGACACAGATTTTTCTGGTTCTGGATGACATTCAATAATTAATCCATCTGCACCACAAGCTACAGCCGCTTTAGCTAGAGGTGCAACTAGTTCCCGTTTACCGACAGCATGGGAAGGGTCTACAATCACGGGTAGGTGAGTAATTTGCTTGAGGGCGGCTACAGCAGCTAAATCTAAGACGTTGCGGGTGTAAGTATCGAAGCTACGGATACCCCGTTCACACAGCACTACATTAGGATTACCGTGGCTAACAATATATTCAGCCGCCATGACAAATTCTTCAATAGTCGCAGCTAAACCGCGTTTGAGTAATATTGGTTTACCAGCTTGTCCCAAGGCTTTGAGCAAGTCGAAGTTTTGCATATTGCGGCTACCGACTTGTAGCATATCTACATAAGCGGCGACTACCTCGATTTGGGAAATCGCCATGACTTCAGTGATGACTGGAATATTGTAGCGCGATCGCACTTCGGCTAAAACTGCCAATCCTTCCTCTCCCATGCCTTGGAAAGCATAGGGTGAAGTGCGCGGTTTGAAAACACCACCACGCAAGGCGTGTACAGGTGCAGCCGCTATATTTTGGGCGACTGTCTCCATTTGTTCTAAGCTTTCCACTGTGCAAGGACCACCGATAATTACTAAGTCTTCTCCACCGAAAGCCACTGTTTGGGTAAGTTTAACGACTGTCTGATGCTGGGAATGCAATTGAGCAACTAGTTTGGCATGAATCATGATTTTAGTCTCCTGAAAATTTGGGGATTGGGGACGGAAAAAGAAATTTTTCCTTGTCTAGCTTGTGAAAAAAAAGCCCAGAACCTTTGACAGTTCCGGGCGCGTATGATTTATCAGCATGACGCTATTTACCCGGAACTTGCTCTAGGCCAAAAGTAAAAGCTATAAAACCAGTTACTGGAATAGGTCATCATGATGAAATTTTGCTCCTTAAAAACAGAAAAACCGCAGAGAGGACTCTGCGGTTCACCGGGCGGTTTCCATTAGGAAACTAATTCACCGCCGGTGAACCGCCTTAAACCAAAAATAAAAGTAACGAGTGCTGCTGAACATTTTTGAAATGGTAAGCTAAATAAATTAATGTACAACTTATATTAAGAGTAAAGATACCAGAAGGTTTTGGTAGCGTCAAGGCCAGTCAAAAACCCCAAAAAGCGATAAACTCATTAGCAAGTTTAGAAATTACAACTTGATTGTATACAAACTAGATAACGAGTTAGTGATTAGTATTTATCAGCATCCTCGATCATTCGTGAGAGCCAAGAACCCTAGTTTCTCCAGAAAATTTGTCCAAGGAAGCATATTTTTCCGTGCTTTGCATCTCAAAAAGAATATTTCTATTTTTGTGCATCGCAAGGGGCAAATTTTGTACCTTTTCTTCCTTCTGCCCTCTGCCTCCTGCCTTTCTACTATCAAATAGGATTGCTATATCTCTAGAGTTATATAAATTTTATTTTTAGGTAATTGTGATCACTTCTATCAGCAAAACAAAATGAAAAATACCACACCTGATGATAGTGGTAATTCTCAACAAATTGTGCATCTATCTAATCAACTTTTCAGCACAACTTAGTTCAATTATGCCCAGGTCTAAAATCTTCACTCAACCTTTTGATACTCACAATGTTTACCCTTGTCCAGTCTGTCGAGTTGGTAAGATTTCCCATATACCATTGATGGAAGCCATGGGTTGCGATTTTTGCCATGAAATTTTTACTGTCAATGTAGAACAACAACAGATTAAAATGCCTTCTCGACAACCGCCTTTGATTTGGCGATGGAATGGGTTTAACTGGTCAGAAGTCCAATTAGAAGGTGTGGAATTAGGTTGGGGTTATGTCTTGGTTGCAATTAGTTTTGTTGTTATGCCCACTTTTTTAATTGGGATAGTAGCTTATTATTTTCCTCCTCATCCTCACGATCCTATTAGTTGGTTGCCTTATATTTGGACAATATTCACGTTTTTGTCACATTTATCAATTATTATCTGGATTTTTATAGAAATTTATCAAATACCAATAGCGGCATATTTGCAAGCCTTGAATAGATGGAGAAATAGACAAATGGAAAGATAATGAAAAAATTTCCATTTCATTTGAGGAATATACATATTAACAGGAGTATGCCAATCACTTAGCTTGGGACTGCACATCATTCCTTTACTGTTTCGTATAAAAAGTTATTGATAGACTTAGCTGGCTGCGATAGGCTTATATAATGCCATAATATTAACTATTTACCGCAAAATCAAAGTGTGTAAATAGTAACAACGAAATCGCCCAATCCTATTTAAAAATACGGAGGGCTACATTTTTATCACTTCAAGTTGATTCTTCATTAAAACATCTTATGAGCGAACTGGAGCGATATTATAGGGTATTAGAATTAGAACCTGGTGCTACCCTTGAGGAAGTTAATCAGGCTTATAAAGATTTGGTGTTCGTATGGCATCCAGATCGTCTACCTAAAGATAACCTCCGCTTACAACAAAAAGCACAAGACAAGCTTAAAGCAATTAATGAAGCGCGTGAAAGATTGCGTTCTTTGAATGGTAAAAACCAAAAGATTTATCATTCCCCACCACCTCAATCTCAAAACCCACCCCCAAACAACTATCCGCCACCTAAGCAAAATTCAGATTTAAGTGGTAAAGATTTTAGCAGAGCAAATTTAAGTAACAAAGATTTATCCGGCAGAAATCTTAGTTATGCTAACTTAAGCGGTGCTGACTTGAGTGATACTTTTATGCACAAAGTTATTCTCAGAGGTGCAGATTTATCAGAGGCGAATTTATTTAGAGCCAATTTACTTTTAGCTGACTTAAGAGAAGCCAATTTACGCGCGGCCAACCTCATTGGTGCGGATCTTAGCGGTGCTGATTTGCGTGGTGCTGACTTAACAGGGGCGCGGATTCGCTCAGGCGATCGCCTACTGGTAAAATTAATTGGTGCGAATTTAGCAGGTGCAATTATGCCTGATGGTCTTGTGCATAAATAGTCATTAGTTTTTCTACCCAGTCCCCAGTCCCTATTTTAAAAACAAAGTAGCATGAATATTGTAATTATCGGGTGTGGCTACGTTGGTTGTGCTATTGCTAAATATTGGCAGCATAATTCATCCTTTAACGTTACTGTCACTACAACTACACCTGAACGCATATCAGAACTACAATCTATCTCACAAAAAGTTATAGTTACCAAAGGTGATGACTTAGAAGGATTGAAATCAGCCACAGAAAATCAAGATGTTGTGCTGTTAAGTATTGGGGCGAAGAGAGGTAAATCATATCAAGAAACTTATTTAAATACTGCTAATAATTTAGTTGGTGTTCTCAAACAAAATACTACTGTTAAACAAGTAATATATACAAGTACCTATTCTATTTATGGGGATAGAGATGGTGAGTGGGTATATGAGGAAACACCTGCTAAAGCTATTACTCCTAATGCAGAAATTATGAAAGCAACAGAAGATATTTTACTAGCAGTTGCTAGTGAAAATCTGCGCGTTTGTATTTTGCGATTAGGGGGGATTTATGGGACTGGTAGAGAACTAATCAAAATATTTAATAGAGTGGCTGGCACAACTCGCCCCGGCAATGGTAGTGATATCACAAACTGGATTCATCTAGATGATATTGTAGGGGCTATAGAGTTGATCAGACAGCACCAATTACAAGGTATTTATAACTTAGTAGATGATGCTCATTTCACTAGAAAAGAACTACTAGATACTCTGTTGGTAAAACACAAATTACCCCAGGTATCATGGGATGATTCAATTAAGAGCGATCGCCAATATAATGTGACAGTTTCTAACCAAAAAATTAAAGCGGCTGGCTATCAATTAATCCATCCCCAAATGATTTTTTAGCTGATGATTTCACCCGGTTACAGCAAGGTCTTGGGGTGAAAGTACCAGGGCGAAATGTCCTACCATACGAGTCTACTACTGAAATTTGTCAGAGCGATGCCTACGACGATGCTCCGCCTACGCACCATTTGTTAATCAATTTACTTGAATGCCCTCTGCTTTTATTGATAAATTTTTATAGGCTCTCATTTTTGCAAGTATCCTGTAATGTAAATAGTGTAATTACTTAAAAGATTATTGGTTATCCAACTAATTTTTTATACAGAAAAATCCCTGTAACCTTGATGATATCTAGGTTTAGCTGAGTAATTTAGCAAACTCAACAATATGTTTTTTTCTGTAAAGGTATCGAAATATTACTAGCGGCGTAAGTGAATATATCCTAATCTGGTAAGTGTCCAAATGAGGAAAACACGGAGTAAATTAAAGAATAACCCTAACTACAGTTACAATTCCAATATACAATTTCAAGCTTATTTGTCTATTACTCCGCACGATTGTTGCTATTGACCACTACCACAAATTAAAAATGCTGAAAAATTTATCAATTGCTACTGCGGCAGCCTGTGTAAGCATTGTCTTAGGAACACATAGAGCAGCAATAGCAGCTACCTTCACGGTCACTCAAGAAAATAACCCGACTAACTTACTCAATGCTTTACTAGGTGAAACTACAGGATTAAGTAATTTTACAGTTACGGCTAATGGCAACGCAGAAGCTTTTGGTTTGTTCAGCAACGATCCCTTTGGGTTATCTTCCGGTATTGTTTTGAGTACAGGTAGAGTTGTAGATATTCCTGGAGAAAATACGGAAGATGGTGGTATTGTTCCTGACGTATTCAATGCACCGAATGACTTGAGTACAGATTTTTCCCCAGATGGCGCAAGCGGAGACTCAACTACTCTAAATATTAGCTTTGATGCTGATGGTACGGCTGAGAAATTATTCTTCCAGTATGTGTTTGGCTCAGAAGAATTTAAAGAGTTCGGTGGAAGTCAATTTAACGACTCGTTTACACTGACTCTGAATGGCGTAAACCTAGCACTTTTGAGTAATGGCAATCTTGTGACCATCAACAACCTTGTTCCCAATCCTAGTGGTTCTTTTAATCCCGACTACATTAATAACCCAGCAGGCACTGGCACAGAAACTAAACTAGATGGGTTCACTAAAGTTTTAACCTTTGAGGGTTTACTGAACAAAAACGCGACTAACTTCCTTACTATTAATATTCAGGACGTGGGCGATGGTCTGTTAGACTCTGCTGTCTTCATTAAAGGTCAATCTTTGGGAATTAGACCACCTGTGGAACAAGTTCCAGAACCAAATACTATGTTAGCTATTTTGGCATTAGGTGCTTTGAGTACTGTTTCTTGGAAACAAAAACGTCACAATAAAAGCACATCTCAAGTTTAAGTAGGACGTGGAGCTAGAAAGCTACTATATCCTATATCCTAAATAATTACGCGAAGAAGTCAGCCTATCTAAATAGAGTAAATAGAACGCTATGTCTAGCAAAGAAAGACATGGCGGTTTTTATATTGATTGTGTCTAGTGCCTTATTGTAATAACCTGAGTTCGGGTTAAAGATAAGGAGGTAAAAGCCACTCCAGTTGAAGGCTAGGTTTCTTAGGTTGATGACAATAAGCGATTAATCCGCAAAGAACGTTAACGCTGACAAATGTATTTTTACGCTATTAGTATTTTTTTATACGTAAAATTTACTGTATAAATTAGTTCCTACTAGCTAACTATACTTAAAATCAGCTAACTTTATCGTAAACTTTATATAAAGAACTAGTAAATTTACATAAACAATTCAATTCTCACTAACTAGATTTTTTTCAGAAAAAATTCTTTATAAGCTTGATTGTGTCTAGATTTGGTCGAAAAAAACTACGAGACTCTGCAATATGTTTTTTCTGTAAAGGGTCGAACTATTACTTGCGGACTAAGTAAATTTATCCTAAGTTATTAAGTATTCAAATGAGGAAAATACGGAGTCAAGTTTCGCTTATAGATGAAATCAAGACACAAAAAAAGCAATCCCCAGTATAAATGCGGGGATTATTTGTGTGCGATCGCGCAAGGGATGCTCATCAAAGGCTCTTGCGTGTATGTACTTAATAAGCAACTTCATCCTAAATCTTCAATTGGGCTATTTATTGCATATAGATAAGTAATTTCGCTAGATAAGTAATTCCGCAATCGAAATCTATTGTTTTTTAATGTCGCGAGATTAATCAATGAAAACTTCTTTCTTTTTCCAGGCAACACTCACAACAGTAGCTGGTACGCTGTCAGCTTTAGCTATATCAACAAGTGTCAACGCTGCGACTCTTGTTGATACTGAGTTATCTTTACTTGTTGACGTATCTGGTAGTATCAGCACCAGTGAATTCAATTTGCAAAAACAAGGCTATGTAGATGCTTTTAATAACGCCGATCTGTTCAACAACTTTATCTCACAGGGAAATACCGGCAAGATTGCTGTTAACTTAATCTATTGGTCTGGTGCTACTCAGCAGCAACAGTCTGTAGGCTGGACACTAATTGATAGTGTGGAAGCTTCCCAAAATTTTGCCAATGCAATTAGTGCGACAACTCGTCCCTTCAGTGGAGGTACTGTCATTGGATCTGCAATCGATTTTGCTACCCCCCTTATCTTTAATAATGATTTTGACAGCCTACGCCAAGTAATTGACGTGTCTGGTGACGGTACAAGCAACGCAGCTAGTACATCTGCTGCCCGCGATGCAGCTTTAGCAGCTGGTGTTGATGCCATCAACGGTCTGGTCATTGGTAACAGCACATCTCTATTCAACTTCTATAACGATAACGTCAAGGGCGGTGCTGGTGCTTTTGTTTTACAAGCCAATACATTCACAGATTTTGCTGAGACAGTTGAACAGAAACTCAAGATAGAAATTAGTACACCTCCTACCACCTCTGTTCCCGAACCTGCAACTCTAATTGGCTTATTGGGTCTAGGTGCTTTCGGCGTCACCTCTAAGCTCAAACGCCATCAAAAACAGGCAGTTAAGTGCTAACAAGAGAAATTTGACTTGAGACTGTATGTTGATAACTGTCGTGTTTAAGAATCAGCAACACGGCAGTTTTTATTTTTGCCTAGCACTACTGAAATTAGCTTGACGTTCTGATGTTGTAAGTCTTAAGAATCAATTTATGATAAAGAGTTGGGTCATTCAATCAAGCGGGTGGGAAGAAATTCGCCAAACTACTTTTTAAGGAATTACTAACGGAACTCTGTCCCCCTCCGATGTTAGAGTGAAAGATGACATTGCATAATCTTATGTCTTCTAAGACCCATTCTGAAATATAGCTTCAATCATTAGGCGCAGCATGGTCACCACCGCAGAAAAAACAAACATCGGTTACATTACCCAAATCATTGGTCCAGTTGTAGACGTTAAATTCCCTGGCGGAAAATTACCGCAAATCTACAACGCTTTGACCATCAAAGGCACTAACGAAGCTGGACAAAACATCAACCTAACCGTCGAAGTACAGCAACTTTTAGGCGACAACCAAGTTCGCAGTGTTGCTATGAGTTCTACTGATGGTTTAGTGCGTGGTTTAGACGTTGTTGATACAGGCGCGCCCATCAGCGTACCAGTTGGTAAAGCTACTCTTGGTCGGATTTTTAACGTCCTCGGCGAACCCGTAGACAACAGAGGCCCCGTCAACAACGAGGAAACCTTACCCATCCACCGTGCAGCACCTAAACTCACTGAGCTAGAAACCAAACCTTCAGTTTTCGAGACAGGGATTAAGGTTGTTGATCTGCTAACCCCCTATCGTCGCGGCGGTAAAATTGGTCTGTTCGGCGGTGCAGGTGTTGGCAAAACCGTGATCATGATGGAGTTGATCAACAACATCGCTACCCAGCACGGTGGCGTGTCTGTATTTGCTGGTGTGGGAGAGCGTACCCGTGAAGGGAATGACCTCTACAACGAAATGATTGAATCTGGGGTAATCAACAACGAAAACCTCAACGAATCTAAAATTGCCCTAGTTTACGGTCAAATGAATGAACCACCCGGAGCAAGAATGCGGGTTGGTTTGTCTGGTTTGACAATGGCAGAATATTTCCGTGATGTGAACAAACAAGACGTACTGCTGTTTGTTGACAACATCTTCCGCTTCGTACAAGCTGGTTCTGAAGTATCCGCGCTGTTGGGTCGGATGCCTTCTGCTGTGGGATATCAGCCAACCTTGGGTACTGACGTAGGTCAACTGCAAGAACGGATTACCTCCACCACCGAAGGTTCTATTACCTCCATTCAAGCTGTATATGTACCTGCGGATGACTTAACTGACCCCGCACCTGCAACCACCTTTGCTCACTTGGATGGTACAACCGTGCTATCTCGTGGTTTAGCATCTAAAGGTATTTATCCTGCGGTTGATCCTCTGGGTTCAACTTCCACCATGTTGCAACCCAACATCGTTGGTGATGAACATTACAACACTGCGCGTGCTGTACAAGCAACTCTGCAACGCTACAAAGAATTGCAAGACATCATCGCCATCTTGGGTCTAGATGAATTGTCGGAAGATGACCGACTCATCGTAGCACGGGCGCGGAAAGTCGAGCGTTTCTTGTCTCAGCCCTTCTTTGTAGCTGAAGTATTCACAGGTTCTCCTGGTAAATACGTGAAGTTGGAAGACACCATCAAAGGATTCCAAAAGATTCTATCTGGTGAATTGGATGAGCTGCCAGAACAAGCATTCTACTTGGTAGGCGACATCAACGAAGCGATCGCTAAAGCCGAAAAAATGAAAGGCTAAAAATTAGTGCTGAGTAATGAGTAATGAGTCATGAGTAATTTGTGATGTCTCCTTACTTAGTGCTGATGTACTTGTTAAAATACCCACAATTTGTGGACACTCTTTTAACTCAGCACTCAGCACTCAGCACTCACAACTTTTCACTGCCCCTTGACTTGAACTTATGACCCTAACTGTCCGTGTAATTTCCCCAGATAAAACAGTGTGGGATGCAGAAGCTGATGAAGTGATTTTACCCAGCACTACCGGTCAGCTAGGTATCCTGAGTGGACACGCGCCACTATTAACTGCATTGGATATAGGTGTACTGCGAGTACGCGCTAACAAAAACCAAAATTGGCAAGCGATCGCACTTTTAGGTGGTTTCGCCGAAGTTGAAGAAAATGAAGTCACTATTCTGGTGAATGGTGCTGAACGCGGCGACAAGATTAACCTGGAAGAAGCTCGTACTGGTTATAGCCAAGCTCAAGCAAAATTGAGTCAAGTACCCGCAGGCGATCGCCAAGCTCAAATCCAAGCTAACCAAGCCTTCAAACGCGCCCGCGCTCGCTTTCAAGCTGCTGGCGGTTCGGTGTAGGATAATCCGAATTGGGAATTGGCAATCAGTCCTTCAGTATTTTAGGGTGGGTAGAATTACTACTCACCCTATATTTTTGGGTTAAAGCAGTGAAAAGCTCTTGAGGGGGGAGAAAAACCACCCACAATTCCACTCGGTTTTGAAGCTTATTCTTTTGATAAATTACGCCGTGTGCAACTTTTCTTCAAACCTAACCCCCAACCCCTTCCCTACATTCGCGCAGCGTGTCGGAGACAGGGAAGGGGAGCAAGATTCAAAGCCTCTCCCCGCGTCGGGGAGAGGTTTGGAGAGGGGTTCTAATCTATAACTCCCGCGCCTTCGCCTCTGGGTTAAACTTCAAACTCTTATCCCACTGCTGCGCCTGGCGGAACTTAGCAACTGCGCCCGGAATATCACCGTCTCGCGCCAACTTCTCACCTTGGATGACTAACACCGTTGCACTTGGAACTAACCGCGCTGGTGTTTGACATGATGACAACTCCTCTAATACCTCTGGATGGGCGATGAGGTAATTGTTGAGCAAGTCGCAACCACTGCGTAATAAATTATCGAAATCCAAATCCCATAAAATGACTGTCTTGTCAGCACTAGCGGAAGCTAACTGTTTGCTATCGGGACGGTAGGCGACACTAATGACCTTATCGGTATGACCAGAGAGCGTCTTCAGGGGTTTACCGGATATAATATCCCAGATTTTGATCGTCTTATCAAAACTGGCGGAAGCTAACTGTTGACCATCGGGACTGTAAGCAACGCTATAGACCGAATCACTATGACCAGAGAGAGTTTTGGTGGCTTTACTTGTGCTGATATCCCAGATTTTGATCGTCTTGTCAAAACTGGCGGAAGCTAACTGTTTGCCATCGGGACTGTAGACGACGCTAATGACCTTATCGGTATGACCAGAGAAAGTTTTCAGGGGTTTACCTGTGTGAATATCCCAGATTTTGATTGTCTTGTCTCCACTGGCGGAAACTAACTGTTCTCCATTGGGACTGTAGGCAACGCTATAGACCGGATCTGTATGACTATAGACCAAATATTTATCATCAAAAAGAGTTTTCAGGGGTTTACCTGTGCGGATATCCCAGATTTTGATTGTCTTGTCTCCACTGGCGGAAGCTAACTGTTCTCCATCAGGACTATAGGCGACACTAATGACCGAATCGGTATGATCCGAGAGAGTTTTGAGGGCTTGACCTAATCTGATACCCCAGAGTTTGATTGTCTTGTCTCCACTGGCAGAAGCTAACTGTTGACCATCGGGACTGTAAGTGACATTATTGACCCAACTGCTATGACCAGAGAGATTTTTCAGGACTCTACCTCTACTGATATCCCAGATTTTGATTGTCTTGTCTCCACTAGCGGAAGCTAACTGTTGCCCATTGGGACTGTAGGCGACACTATTGACCCAATCAGTATGACCAGAGAGAGTTTGCAGAGGTTTACCTGTGCGGATATCCCAGATTTTGATGGTGTTGTCTCCACTAGCAGAAGCTAACTGTTGCCCATCGGGACTGTAAGTGACACTATTGATCCAACTGCTATGACCAGAGAAAGTTTTCAGGGGTTTACCTGTGCTGATATCCCAGATTTTGATTGTGTTGTCTTCACTGGCGGAAGCTAAGTGTTTGCCATCGGGGCTGTAGGCGACGCTATTGACTGAACTGTTATGACCCTGGAGAGTTTTTAGGGATTGGCCTGTGCTGATGTCCCAGATTTTGATTGTGTTGTCATAACTGGCGGAAGCTAAGTGTTTGCCATCGGGGCTGTAGGCGACGCTATTGATCGAACTGATACGGCCAAATAGATAGATCAAACTGTTATGACCCTGAAGAGTTTTCAGGGATTGACCCTGGAGAGTTTTCAGGGATTGACCTGTGCTGATGTCCCAGATTTTGATTG
>NZ_CAWUDL010000115.1:0-12451 GCF_963920945.1 Anabaena sp. CCY 9402-a | reverse complement strand
ACGCTATTTTCAGCTTACTACCTGTCCTTTTCCTTATCCCGAACTCAGGTTAAGTAAATAAAAAGTGAAAGGGTAGGTTCAAAGCCTACCCTTTGCGCTTAGAATGCTGACACCTTCTACTTGTTCACCAATACCACGAGAAAGTTCTTCTAGTTGTAATAACCTCTGACTTGAATTTAGACCCACTGCTGTAACTAGTTGACCAACTTCTCTAGCAGCGTGTTGAATTTGAACCATACTGTTGTCAACTTCTTGAGACAACTGACTACGCCTTTGAGCTTCATTTTGAAAAACTAAATCTAGATTGTTCACTACTTCAGCTAGTCCATCACGTTGTTCACCTAAAGTTCCCTCCAGGAGATAATTTTGTTGTACAAAGTAGGAGATTATTTTGAGCATTATTCATTAACTCAGAAGCTTGATTACCTACTGCTGTTAAACTATGTGTTTGTTGTTGAAAGGCTGTATTCGCTTGGGTGAGAATTTGCATAATTCCCGTTTTTGTACTTTGCAGCATCTGCTGTTCTGCTTCGGCTCTTGATTGTAATGCTTTTTCTAATTCCTCGCGAATACCTCTAAAAGTAGCAGCAGCTTGTTCTGCACTTGCTTCAAAAGCAGTACGCTGGGTTGTCATTCCTTGGATGCTTTGATCAACAGCACGATTAATTTCTACTGCTGTTTGTTGTAAAACTCCTTTTGTTTCAGTTTGGAATTGACTCAAAGTTTGTCCTAGATTGTGAGCAAATCCCTGAAGTTCAATCAATGTCTCTTTTTGAAAGCTTTGAATTGTCTGGATAGAAGTGGCTAAACTTTGAGAAATTCCCCCTAATTCTTGGTGGAGATTCAACACAGCTTGTGATGCTTGTTGCGTTAGCTTTGCACTTTCATCTAGTCGATTTGCAATTGGTTCTAGTACCTGAATTCGCAAATCATTTATTAGTGATTCTAAAACCCTCTGTCCCTGACTTTCTTGGAGTTCCCGGAGTGTTTTCTGTTCTTGGAAGATGGCTTTTAGGGCGGGTAAGATTTGCTGACCTACAGCTTGACCAATACTTTGGGCTGATAATTGGTTTAAGCTGGTGAACTGTTCCGCTATACTTCTACCTACAGCTTGTCCAATACTTTCTGCATTTAAGTGTTTTAATCCCGTTAAGTTTTTGGCTACAAGACTGAGTGCTTCAGTGACATCACCGTTAGAATTGTCTGTTGTCTTGAAGGTGGCGATTGCCTGCAATTTTTTCCGCAAACCATTACGCCGTGTTTGACGCGTAGTATCACCAACAAATAAAATTAAAGTAAATAGACTACCAGAACCAAGCCCCATCAAAGAAGTAGAAAAGGCTGTTTTCATTCCCATGAGTAGCTTTGTACTAGATTCCATCAACTGATCAGAGTTGGAAGTATCGAGGCTAATTCCTTGTAATCCCTGTTGAATTCCGTAAAAAGTTCCCAAAATACCGAGTGCTGTACACAAAGTTGTGACAAAGCGCAAGGAACTGCGAGGTATTGATCGAGCTAAAACAGCAGGATATTGTATTAGTATGAATTTGGATGTTTTATCTTGTATTGGTTCATAAGTTCCCAGATGTTCTCGTAACCATGACCGAACATACTTTGATGGCTGGATACTTTGATTATCTTTGTACTTAATCAAAAATGTAATTACAGTTGCAGTTTCACCACATTCTTGTTGCCAATATTGCCATACTGTCACAACCTCAGCAATAATGGCGATCGCGAAAACGAAAACAATAGCCCAGTGAAAAAAATCGTTATCCCAAACGATGTTCCAGATGTTTGCTATTCCCACAAAGCACTCCTGATATGATTATTTATTGGTGAATCGCCGTAATTCTGTATCAGTAAAAACCTCATTTGCTACCCGTACTGGTAGATGTTCTACATCCTGACGGCTTCCTATGGGTTTTCTCAGGCGTAAACTATAAAGTTCTTCCCCTTCAACTTCTTCATCCTCAACCAAATAAACTTGCTCAGGTGCATAGCTGCGTAACAAACGTACCTGCAAACAGGTTTTCAAATCCCGCGAGGAAGTAGATAAGGGTGAATCTTCTCCAAATAATTTACGAGCAACTTTCCAAGCGTGATTAATCGCTACAATCTCTTGAACTAGCTGCTCAACAAGCTGTGTTTTTTCTACCATCAATCCCATTACCTAATTTATACAAGCTTCAACAAGCTTATATTTCCCAGATATAGGCACTAATTCAACTTTTTTTGTTAAGGCGTGTATAAAAAAATAATCCGATTGTCTCCTTTTTCAAACATCCTCTAAGGTCAAAAACAGGGTTTATTGAGAAAATCTGAAGCTGAAACCCTGAATTATCACTTGGAAAACCCAGTTTTTTAGGTCTTGTTAAGAAAGGTGCAATATATTATTGATGAATACTAGATTTCCCTAGAATCAAGATTCGTGTAAAATTATGCCATTGACAATGTCAATCATACTGAACATTAAGGATATTCTCAATGGCTATTGGTAAAACTAAGTTGTATCTAAAACCGTTAATTGTGGGTTTAAGTATTGTCTGTGGAGTGTTGGGTGTGGTAGTTCCTAAGGCTGTTTATTCTCAGACTCAAAGTGTACCTGTGATCAGGATTTTAAGAGTTACTTCCAATGGAGGTACTACTTTCAAGCTACAAGAAAACTGGTTTCGCCAGTCAGGCACAATTACAGAAAATAATAAAAAGTGTGCTGTTAGATCAGGCGATAAATTTTTTGTTGCGTCTATTAATGATAATAACAATAGTAATACAGAGTTCCGTGAAGGTAATCGGGTGGAAAGACTCAAAGATTATTACACAGTAACTTTTGACAAAACATTGGCTTGTAATCAACAAAGTCAAACATGGTATATCTTTAAAACCCATGTACAACAATTACAAGCCGTACCTGTGCGCTAAACCCTGATTTCCACAATTTATCTATTCAACGTTTCACAACATTTCTGTTAGTTTTTTTAACAAGCTATCGGCTAAATCTGATACCTCTACATCATCTGTTTCGCCGATAGCTAAGATATTTTTTACAGTAGCTAATCTGTCTGTTGAGGGAGTAATTCTCCACATTTCTTCTAAGTTTACTGCTAGATCAAACAGTGAGCGATCGCCTAAGTAATGCCGTAACCTTAAAGCTACAATATCATCACTTACCAAAAACTCTTTGATGTGATCTAACACTGGGTTAGCAAATATCTCATCATTTTCCCAAGTTTCTAGCCAATCTCCATCCACATCATCAACGTAGACATGGATGAAATTTAACCCATAACTTAGCCAGTCTTGCTGCATTTGTCTGGCTGTCGCTAACGCTTCAGTAAATGTTTCCATCTGGTTATTGTAACTATTAGTTTCTTTTTGGTTAGCCATATCAAGCCATCATTGGCAAATCAATAAATTATGTAATTTCCGACAAAAATTAAGAAAATTTTAAATATTTGCCATTAACCAAAGAGTCACTGTTGTATAGTGTGACATTCACTAATTGGTTGATGAAATTTGCATCTTGAGGATTGTAACTTAGGAATAATCCTCTCTCGATTTCCCAAGAACGTAGCGTACTTTCCCATGCTTGGTGTTTTTGGTGATTTAGTTCTTTACTAACACTGGTAACTTGAATGCAGAGTGGTTGCTGCTGATGATTACTAACAATTAAATCTGTGGCCATAGAAAGGTCTGCAATATAGCGTTGCCAAACATTCCCGTTTCTACTGGCAATATGTTGCGCTATAGCTTTTATGATATCATCATCTTCTTGATTAAACTCCCCTGCCATGAGTTTTTGTTTCCAGATGTAAAACTTAGCATCGCTAGCATTAATCCATTTTGGAAACAGATACCCGTACCAGTACCTTTCATTAGCTGTCATTTGTGCAAATTTAGCTGCTTTTTCGGCTTCTGAGGGCAGGGATTGAATGATCAGCCAAATCGTTGAATCCGTAATTACCTCTAACAGAAAAGCTAGGACAAATGGTTTAGCAGTCAGAGAACCCGGCTTGATGTCTTTTACCCAACGGTTTATTTCATCTAATTTTTTGGCTAAATTAGAATCTATTAAGGACGCTTGCTCAGTCAGCAATTTCAACTTATCTTTGATGTCTTTTGCTTGCAAACGATCGCCTACTTTACTATAACTATAGCTTTTTGCCGCCATGAGCAATACTTCGACCGATTGATATTTTTCTTCAACCCAAAATATTAATTAATATTTTATATCTGAAAAATGCACAGTATCTTTCAATACTACGATAAGTAACTGCACTATGAACTGACGTAGGTAGATGCAGAAGCTATTAATCTTTATCATACTCCATATTTGAGTAATAAGTCTAAATCCCTACCTAGCTTAAAAAAAATCAAAGCTCTTTTGCGTAACTTTGAGTACAGAATAGTTGTCAGTCACAACACTATTACCAGCGAACATTATGTCTGAGTCCAGCATAGAATCAATCCTACAAGAGAAGCGGCTATTTCAGCCCCCTAGTGAGTTTTCGCAAGCTGCCCAAATCAAAAGCCTAGAAGATTATCAGCGTATCTATGACCAAGCTAAAGCTGATCCACAGAAATTTTGGGCAGATTTGGCTACATCAGAGTTGCATTGGTTTGAAAAATGGGACACAGTGCTAGATTGGCAACCACCGTTTGCAAAATGGTTTGTGGGTGGGAAGATAAATATTTCTTACAACTGTCTTGACAGACATTTGACTACGTGGAAGAAAAACAAAGCCGCATTGATTTGGGAAGGAGAACCTGGGGATTCCCGGACTCTTACCTATGCCCAATTACATCGGGAAGTCTGCCAATTTGCTAATGTGTTGAAGCAACTGGGTGTGCAGAAAGGCGATCGCATCGGAATTTATATGCCGATGATTCCCGAAGCGGCGATCGCTATGTTAGCCTGTGCCAGAATTGGCGCACCCCATAGTGTAGTGTTTGGTGGTTTCAGTGCGGAGGCTTTGCGCGATCGCTTAAATGATGCTGAAGCTAAATTAGTGATTACAGCCGATGGTGGTTGGCGTAAAGATGCGATCGTTCCCCTCAAGGAACAGGTCGATAAAGCGATCGCTGATGGTCTTGTCCCCAGCATTAAAAATGTTTTGGTAGTGCAGCGTACTGGTCAAAACACCCATATGGAAGCAGGACGAGACTATTGGTGGCATAATTTACAAAAAGGTGTCTCTGCTGATTGTCCCGCCGAACCAATGGATAGCGAAGATATGCTGTTCATTCTCTACACTTCTGGCAGTACAGGCAAACCGAAGGGCGTAGTCCATACCACTGGCGGTTATAACCTATACACCCACATGACCACCAAATGGATCTTCGATTTACAAGATACAGATGTCTATTGGTGTACTGCGGATGTGGGTTGGATTACCGGACACAGTTATATTGTCTACGGCCCTCTTTCCAATGGTGCAACTACGTTGATGTATGAAGGTGCGCCGCGTGCTTCTAATCCTGGTTGTACCTGGGATATTATCGAAAAACACGGTGTCAACATTTTCTACACTGCACCAACAGCAATTC
This sequence comes from Anabaena sp. CCY 9402-a, assembly GCF_963920945.1. NCBI lineage: Bacteria > Bacillati > Cyanobacteriota > Cyanophyceae > Nostocales > Nostocaceae > Anabaena > Anabaena sp. CCY 9402-a. The sequence goes on along the minus strand of NZ_CAWUDL010000115.1, from coordinate 6,904 downwards.
GGGCATTTATCAAAATGGGCGAACACCTCCCCAAAGCCCGCAACTTGTCCTCATTGCGCTTGCTGGGAACTGTCGGCGAACCAATTAACCCCGAAGCTTGGATGTGGTATTACCGCATCATTGGCGGGGAACGTTGCCCAATTGTGGATACTTGGTGGCAAACAGAAACAGGTGGGATTATGATTACACCGCTACCAGGGGCTATTCCTACTAAACCCGGTTCAGCAACCCTTCCTTTCCCTGGTATTCTGGCTGATGTGGTGGATTTAGAGGGGAACTCTGTCGGTGATAACGAAGGCGGTTATTTAGCGGTACGCCATCCTTGGCCAGGAATGATGCGGAATGTCTACGGCGACCCTGAACGTTTCCGCCGCACCTACTGGGAACATATCCCCCCCAAAGATGGTAAGTACACCTACTTTGCTGGGGATGGGGCGAGGAAAGATGAAGACGGCTATTTCTGGGTAATGGGGCGCGTAGATGATGTACTCAATGTCTCAGGACATCGCCTCGGTACAATGGAAATAGAATCAGCCTTAGTTTCTCACCCAGCCGTGGCTGAGGCGGCGGTAGTAGGTAAACCCGATGAACTCAAAGGCGAGGAAGTGGTTGCTTTTGTCACTCTAGAAGGCACTTATCAAGCCAGTGAAGAATTGAGCAAAGAACTCAAAAAACACGTAGTTGGAGAAATTGGTGCGATCGCCCGTCCCGGAGAAATCCGCTTTACTGACGCATTACCCAAAACGCGATCGGGTAAGATTATGCGGCGATTACTACGGAATCTCGCTGCTGGTCAAGAGGTATCTGGGGATACTTCCACTCTAGAAGATAGAAGCGTCTTAGATAAATTAAGGGAAGGTGCTTAGTTTAGTATGAATGCGTAAAACATATATAGGGTAAGTAAAATTTATTACCCTATATTGTCTTGATAAAATTAATTTATATCTTGAATTAAGATAGAGGTATATGCAAAAACATGAGGGATGCACTGGGAGAGAGAGGAGAAGCACTATTTAAACTTTTAATAACCGAATTTCACTCGGATGCTGGCCCAATTTTTAAGCCCCAGTTTTTAGGAGATAAATGGCAGTATATTGATTTTATCGTGGAGTTAGTAGGCACTGGTTCATATATTCCCTACTTCTTTGTACAAGTCAAAACTACAAGAAAAGGTTATACAAAAAAACTCAATCGCCTGAAAATACAAGTTAAAGAAAAAAGTGTGATTGGTTTAGCATCATATCCAGCACCAACTTATATAGTTGGAATTGATGAAATTAATGAAACAGGTTATATAGTTTCTGCAAACGGCGAAAATTTAAAATCTCTCTCAAGTTTATCTACTACTTTTTTGATTAATAAACAAAATAGACAAATTCTTTGGAATGAAGTAAATAATTTTTGGACTCAATGCAAACCGAAAAATTTAGCTTCGCAATTTCCTGATCAAGAATGGAGATAGAAAGATGCAAACAGAACAACCTTGGTATATTGGTTTACGTTCAGAAGCTCTGGCGATGGTGTATTTAACTCGTCGTGATGATTTGATTGTTTCTCCGTCACAAAAAAATACAGCAGGCTTAGACTTCCTCGTCACAATCACCAAAGATAGTATGTATAGTGGTAGGCTCTTTGGTGTCGAAGTCAAAGCTAAAATTTCTTCGGATAGTTTAACGCAAAATGGCGAAGTTTTTAAATTAAAAAATAGTCATAATCATCAAACTTTGCTGAGAGATTTACCATTTCCAGTGTGCCTATTTTTCTTCACTTTAGATAATGATCAAGGTTACTATCAATGGATTTTAGAGCCTATTATTAAATCTGAAAATAATGCGGGCTTACAATTACGTGATAATAATGAACTTAAAAAACTCGATAATCAAGCGATAGATAATATTATTTCACTAGTCAATAGTTGGTACGACCAAAGAAATCAATTAACATGAACACACCAAATTTATTCTATGAAAATAAATTCGTTTGATCGCTTGCAAGATACTGCTTATAGCTACATCTTCTCACTTCCCTATTTTCCCTATATTGCTTATGTGGCCGCACTTCAGGTTATTATGGGGATCAGGACGTGATTAAAGATAAGGATGAGGGTGATGAAGCCAAACAGTCAACTGCAATCAGGATTTGTGAAAGCTTTTAGCTGTGTATCGCTGAATCTCATCGCCCTAGTGTTGCCAATTGCTGCTCAAGCACAGGAACAATCACCAGCAAAGTTTGCCTGTCAAACAGCATTAAATACCCCAGAACAAAAACCGCAACAGAAACAAGTACAGAAGTTAGCACAGTTTGCGGATACATCACAAGAGCGATCGCAGCTGATCCAACAAGCTAATGATTTATACAATCAGCGTAACTTTAAAGGCGCAGAAAGAACTCTGTGTCAACTGCTAAAAAAATATCCCGAAGATACTTTTGGCAACTTCCAATTAGGCAATGTGTTTGCACGTCTGAGCCAACCAGAAGCTGCGATTAGTGCCTACCGCGAAGCCATTCGCCGCAATTCAAAATATGCTTTAGCCTATAATGCAGTGGGCGTGGTGTATGCTAGCCAAAGTCGTTGGGAAGATGCCATTACCGAATACAAAAAAGCTTTAGAAATTAATCCTGATTATGGTGATGCACTGATTAATTATGGTCAGGCATTATGGCAAACTAATCAAAAGGATCAAGCACGAGCTTCTTTAGAAAAAGCTTTAAATATCTTTAAAACCCAAAAGAGAAACGAGAAAGTTTACCAAATTGAACAAATTTTACAGCAGATCAAAACATTAGATAATCCTGGAATTTCATAATACTGAGTGCTGAGTGCTGAGTGCTGAGTGCTGAGTAGGGAGTGCTGAGTAGGGAGTGCTGAGAAAATTTTACTTTGTCTCCCCTACCTCCCTATCTCACAAAAAAAATCGCGTTGCTCCCCCTGTCACCTGTCACCTGTCACCTGTCACCTGTCACCTGTCACCTGTCACTTGTCACTTGTCCCCAATCAATCGTCGCTTTGACCAACACGACGGATATTAAGGATGTCGCTCATTTTTTTGATTTGAGTGAATACTTGTTCTAGTTGGGGGCGATCGCGTATTTCTATTCCTAAGTCCATTAATGCTGGTTGACCAATGGATGTTTTGACTTGGGCGTGACGCACGTTGATCCCTTGGTCACTTAATCTTGATAGGATATCCTTGAGTACCCCTACTCTATCGAGGGCTTCAATTTGGATATTCACTGGGTAGGTGTGGGGACGACCACTATTTTCTACACTGGAATTCCATCGCACTGGTACTAGGCGATCGCCTTCTACTGGTTCTAAATTATGACATCCTTGGCGATGGATGGAAATTCCTCTACCCCTTGTGACTGCGCCAATAATTGCTTCTCCAGGAATGGGGGTACAACAACCGGCAAGATAATATACTAATCCTTCTACACCGATAATTGGCGAGTCTGTAGCACGGGAAGTCGTTGGATATGTTTTGGGCGTGGATGACTCTTTTGGTAGTAAGGGGATGACTTCTGCTGTTGGTTGTTGCGCTTTCACGACTTCTCGCCAACGATTCAACACCAAATTTAAGGTTATTTCCCCATAACCTAAACCTGCTAGTAAATCTTCTGTACTATGGTAATTACATTTTTCTGATACGGTCTGCATGGATTCTGACTTCAGCAGATTATCAAAACCTGTTTTCCCTAGTTCCTTTTCTAATAACTCCCGCCCACGAGCCACATTTTCTTCCCGGCGCGATCGCTTGTACCATTGTTTAATCCGATACTTGGCTGTGGAAGTCCTGACAAAATTTAGCCAATCTAAGCTGGGATGACTATTCTTTTGGGTAATAATATCGACGATATCACCATTGTGTAGTCGTGTTGACAGGGGGACAATCCTACCATTCACCCGCGCCCCTGCACAGTGATTTCCTACTTCTGTATGGATACGATAGGCAAAATCTATGGTTGTTGAAGCTGGATTTAAGGAAACAACATCCCCTTTGGGGGTGAAGACATAAACATCGTCTTCAAATAAATTATCTTTGACGCTATCAAGATACTCTTGTGCGTCCTTCATGTCGCTTTGCCATTCCAATAGCTGCCGCAACCAGGTAAACTTGTCATCACTGGTTGTCAGTAGGCTATTAGACCCACCCGTTTCTTTATACTTCCAATGGGCTGCAATCCCGTATTCTGCAATGTGGTGCATTTCTGTTGTGCGAATCTGCACTTCTAACGGACGACCGGTTAAGCCAATGACCCCTGTATGCAACGATTGGTAGCGGTTAGGTTTGGGTAAGCCGATATAATCTTTAAATCTGCCGGGAATGGGGCGGAAGGCATCGTGTACTACAGCTAAAGCCCGATAACATTCTTCATTTGTCTCTACAATAATCCGCAGGGCTGCCAAATCATAAATTTCATGAAATTCCTTTTGCTGTCGCTGCATCTTCTGGTAGATGCTATACAGATGTTTGGGACGACCACTAACGTCTAAACAACGAATTCCTGCTTGCTGTAACCGTTGCTGCAAAGTTGTTGTAGCTTTAGCTAATTTCTCTTCCCTGGCTGTCCGTTTTTCCGAAACGTGCTGCTGAATTTCGCGAAAGGCTTCTGGTTCTAAATACTTAAAGGCTAAATCTTCTAATTCCCACTTAATCCGCCAGATCCCCAAACGATTGGCTAAAGGTGCAAAGATATCTCTGGTTTCTTGGGCTGAACGGCGGCGGCTGTCTTCAGACATATATTGCAGAGTTCGCATATTATGCAACCTGTCTGCCAACTTCACCACAATTACCCGAATATCCTGCGCCATTGCCAAAAACATTCGCCGAAAGTTTTCAGCTTGTCCTTCAGTTTTGCTTTTGAAATTAATTTTAGAAAGCTTGGTGACACCTTCCACCAACTGACGCACTTCCGCGCCAAATAGCTGCTCTATTTCTTCAATTGTGACATCTGTATCTTCAACTACATCATGGAGAAATCCAGCTGCTATCATAGCGGGACTGCCTCCTAAGTCGCGCAGCAAACCAGCTACAGCCACAGGATGGCTAATATATAATTCTCCTGACTTGCGATATTGACCTTTATGCAGCTGATAAGCAAATTCAAACGCCCGGCAAATTAACGTGTTATCACTATATAGGCGGTCATCTTCTGCTGCGTTGTGCTGGGCTGATGTCTCCCGCAAAGATTTCTTCAGCCATTCGGGAAGGGAAAGATCAGTCGGGGAACTTATAGCTATGCTGCTCATACAATAGGAGAGGTGATCTCTGGATAAGTGGGAAATAGATGCAACTGGCAGCATCATCGGTCTATGATGATGCTGTCCTGGTGGGAGGATGAAAATAGTAACAGGATGATTCCCTATATACCTATGGTACTCATCCACTGCGGGTTTTCATGATCATATGTGGAAAAAAACGTAGATTGCAAACACAGCCTCAAAGCAAAGTCTGAGGCTGATAATACAAGTAAGAGCGTAAGATAGATTATTGTAGAAGAAAATTTTCTTGACATTAATACTATCTTAAATAGCAGTGAATGTCTTTAAGTTCTGATAAATATCAAGCACTGGTAAACTTACTTGAACAATTGCGTACAGATGTCAGCAATCTTCACGTTACTACACCTGAACTAAAACAGCGTGTAGCCAGCTTACAACAATTGTTTGCTCAAGAAATCGTCCCTTTGGCGGTAGATGCAAACTCGCGAGAGCAATCTTACCAGACGGAAATAAGCAAGCAGTTACGCCTGTTGGAAGTAGATGTGATGTTTTTACAAGGGGCGCGGCAAACATCGACGGTACAAACAAGACTAAAGACAATTAGCGATCGCCTCACAACACTAACTCAATATTGCCACGCCATACTGCAACAAGATACACAAGAATGAGGCAAGGGAGCAGGAGTGTAGGGGCGAAATCAAGTCAAAAGTCAAAAGATTCTTTTACCTTTTTACTTTTTCATCCCCTATGCCCTCCTACGCTGGTGTTATAATTAGGGGTTAAGCAGGAACAAACATTATGACTACAGTTGTTATCTTGCCGATATCAGATGCCAGTGGTGAAAAATGTTATCAAGCGATCGCCGGCGATAAGTCTTCTGTATGTAAAACTGCGGGACAGGCTCTAGATGCTTTAACTGCTGAGTTAGGTGAAACGGGATTTAGTGCTTTGTTGGTGATTCAAAGTTTTCGCCCTGATCAGTTCTTTAGTGCCGAGCAGCAAAAACGCTTATCTGAACTGATGAGTTTATGGCGGACAGCACGCGACAAAGGAGAGGAGCTTTCTTTTGAGGAACAAGCAGAATTAGACAGTCTTGTCGATGCTGAACTCAGAGCTTCTACAGCACGGACAGCATCTCTACTACAGCAAATCAGCCCATGAACCCCTACTATAGTTTGGTTGCAGACCAGGCTAATCATCGCTGTGAATATTGTCATGCGCCTGAGTTGATTTTTAATCTTGCCTTTGAAGTTGAACACATTATTCCGCTTTCCAGACAAGGTACAGATGCTGATTCCAATTTAGCCCTTGCTTGTCGCTCCTGTAATCTTCGCAAGGGAACTCGAATTAGTGGAAATGATCCCGAATCAAATATTGAAGTTAGCCTTTTTCATCCGCGACAAGATAAATGGAGTAATCATTTTTTAGCAGATATAGAATCGGGAAATATTCAAGGTAAAACTTCTATTGGCAGAGTCACTGTTGATGCTTTGGAAATAAACAGTCAGCCACAAATTATGGCACGCCAACTATGGATTCGTTTAGGTATATTTCCATAGTTGGTTAATCTACTACTGATATTTACTTGAGTTGTTCATATCAAATAACAACCTATTCAGGAATATATAAGTAATTAAACAAAATTAATTACACAAATGATTATACAATTGAATACAAGAT